>DAHWGZ010000013.1 GCA_027335965.1 Acidiferrobacter sp. | reverse complement strand
CCAGCCATGATCCGACCCGAGGAGGTAGCGCAGCTGCCGGCCCACCAGGGGTCCGGCCCCCTGCGGATGCTCGCGCCCCATCAGGTCATTCCACAGCCGCCGCTGCTCAGGGGTGCGCACCAGCACCAGCGTCAGGCCCCGCACCTCGCCGACTGTCGCGGGGCACCTCTCGGGCAGGGCCACCGCCGGGCCCCCATGCGGCCCCGAGGGGCGCTCCGCGCCCGGGCGACCCGCCGGTAAAACGAAGTGGCCCGCCGCCTCCAGCTCGCGCAGCGCCTTCAGGCACCCGCTTCTTTGTTCCCGGCCCGCGGGATCGTAAAATCCGAACCGTTGGCACACCCGTGCCGCCAGCTCGCCCCGCCCGCACCCGTCCGCGCTCCCGAGCAGCCCCCGAATCTGTTCGATGCCCTGACCGCTCGACAGGGTCCGCTTGATCTGATTTTGTCGTGGATTCATGCCGGTTAGCGTGCACGACGGGAATCCCGATGTCCAGTACTGAGTTGTGGGTAAAGGGCAGGCCTAGCCCTGGCGCTGGGCCTTCTTGCGGTCGTTTTCCTTCAGGTAGCGCTTGCGTAGCCGGATATGGTGCGGCGTCACCTCCACGAGCTCATCGTCGTCGATGAACTCGATGGCGCGCTCCAGGGTCAGTTGGATCGGCGGGGTCAGCAGGACGTTCTCGTCCGAGCCCGAGGCGCGCATGTTGGTCAGCTGCTTGCCGCGCAGCGGATTCACCACCAGGTCGTTGTCGCGCGAGTGGATGCCGATGATCATGCCTTCGTACAGGTCCTCGCCCGGTCCCACGAAAAGTCGCCCCCGTTCCTGCAGGCTGAAGAGCGCGTAGGCCACGCTCTTGCCGGCGCCGTTGGAGATCAAGACGCCATTCACGCGCCCGCCGGTGTCGCCCTTCTTGACCGGGCCGTAGTGATCGAAGACATGGTGCATGAGGCCGGTGCCCGAGGTGAGGCTCAAGAACTCCGTCTGGAAGCCGATGAGGCCGCGCGAGGGGATGACGTACTCCAGGCGGATACGGCCGCTGGCATCGGGTTCCATGGCCAAAAGATCCCCGCGGCGGTTGCCGAGCCGCTCGATCAGCACGCCCTGGTGGGCCTGTTCCACGTCCAGGGTAAGCGCCTCATAGGGCTCGTGGACCTCGCCGTCCACGACCTTGGTGATCACCTGCGGGCGCGAGACCGCGAGTTCGTAGCCTTCGCGGCGCATGGTCTCGATCAGGATGCCGAGGTGCAACTCCCCGCGCCCCGAGACCTTGAATTTATCGGCATCGGCCGTGTCCTCGACGCGCAGGGCGACGTTGTGGATCAGCTCGCGCTCGAGGCGCTCGCGCAGCTGGCGGCTCGTCACGAACTTTCCGTCTTGTCCCACGAACGGCGAGGTGTTGATCTCGAAGGTCATGCTCACGGTGGGCTCGTCCACGGTGAGCGGCGGCAATGCCTCCGGGCGGCCCGGGTCGCACAGCGTGTCCGAGATGTAGATGGGGTCGATACCGGTCACGGCAATGATGTCGCCCGCCGAGGCCTCTTTCACCTCGGTGCGCTCGAGCCCCAAAAAGCCCAGGACCTGCAGGATCTTGCCCTCGCGGCGCTTGCCCTCGCGGTCGATGACGGTTACCAACTGATTGGCGCGCACCGTCCCGCGCTTGACGCGACCGGTGGCGATCGTGCCCACGTAGCTCGAATAAGCGAGACTTGAGACCTGCATCTGGAAAGGGCCATCCGGGTCGACCTCGGGTGGCGGGGTATGGCGCAGTATGGCCTCGAAGAGCGGCGTCATGTCGCCTTCGCGCACGTCGGGCGAGAGGCTCGCGTAACCGTACAAGGCCGAGGCGTAGACGACCGGGAAATCCAGCTGCTCCTCGGTCGCCCCGAGCTTGTCGAACAGATCGAAGGTCTGGTCGAGGACCCAATTCACGCGCGCCCCGGGCCGGTCGACCTTGTTGATGACGACGATCGGCCGCAGCCCGAGGGCGAAGGCCTTGCGCGTCACGAAGCGTGTCTGCGGCATGGGGCCGTCGACGGCGTCGACGAGCAACAGCACCGAATCCACCATCGACAGCACGCGCTCCACCTCGCCCCCAAAATCCGCGTGCCCAGGGGTGTCTACGATGTTGATGCGGTGGTCGCGCCAGCGGATCGCCGTATTCTTGGCGAGGATCGTGATGCCACGCTCGCGCTCGAGGTCGTTGGAGTCCATGACTCGGGCGCCCATGTTCGCGCGGCTCTCGAAGGTGCCGGACTGTTTCAGCAGTTCGTCGACGAGCGTGGTCTTGCCATGGTCGACATGGGCGATAATCGCGATGTTCCGAAGATTTTGGGTTGTCATAGGGGACGCAAGGAAAGGGTCGCGCAGTATACAGGCAACACGCGGCGTGATGCTATATGGGCGACGCTCGGTTGGGTGTCGGACCGCGCATTGTACTGGCCTCCCGGCCCGAGGGGAAGAGCTGAGTCGAGCAGCCCGGACCCGGAGGGCTTAACGGCGATTCAACAGCGCGCCCACCACCGTCCCGAGCACGGCGCCGATGATGAGGCCGGCCACCATCTCATTGAAGGAGCGCTCGGCCAGCGGTATCAGGAAACGATTGAGGCCGTGGAGGCTCGATCCGCGCGTCAGCACGATCGATAACGGCAATTGATGCCCGAAGATATCCGAAGGTCGCAGAAGAAAGCCCGTTACTGCGCCGGCGCCGGCAAAGATCACCGCCAGGGGGATTACCGATCTCACATCGTCTCTCGCGGGGTGGACACGCCCGGCAGTACACCACCCGCGGCCCGCGAAGGCAAGACCGGGCCGCGCCCGCCCCCTCGAAACAGACCGATCGGTTCGCGGGATTGGCGCGTGGCCACGACTCGTGCGCTCGACGCGACACGCGCCGAGCGGCTTCGGGCGGCATGCGTCGAGATCCCTCGCCTGGCCTCAAGCCCGTCCGCGATCCTACGCGCCACCGACCGCACGAAGGGCGCGCTGTATCGCCATGATCCGCGGCTTTGTGGTCACGCCAGGAGTTTCATGAGCACCGCCATCGTCAGCGCGAGATTGAATCCGACCATCCAGCGCAACTGCGCGAACTGACGGTTCATTCCCTGAAATCCTTCCCTTGTGCCCCCGACCTCGCCCCGGATGTTGGTGAACTCTTCCGCCACCGCCTCTTTGATCTCGTTTTTTGCCTCGACGACATCAAGCTTGGTGGCGGTGAGGCTGGTAACGGCGTCAAAAAGGGCGCTGGCCAGCGTCTCCGCCTGCTCTTCGGTGAACCCGGCACCCCGCAGCCGCTTGGCGTACGCCAATGTATCGAGCATTTCCCGGCCCATGGTAGGAATACCATAAGTTTAGCGCGCGCCGCGCATCGCCACAAACACGAAAAACCTCGAGCGCCTTGACCCCGTGGTGCGCGGCATGGATAGGCTACCGGGGCTCGCGGCGCGAAGGAATCCGGTATTCACCGGGTGGTCGGCAGGGGACAGGCGCCGCCGTGCGGCCAAACGCCGTTGGCGGGCCTGTCGACCTTGGCGTGCGGGTGGGGCGGCGTGGGGCGTGGGGCGTGGGGCTCTGGCGCCTCAGCGGAGGGCGCGGATCTCGATCAGGCAAGCGTTCGGTTGCGGACATTCCCGGAACGCGCGACCCGGGGCCTGGCGCGCCCATGGCGTGAGCGGCCGCCTTACAACCCCAGCCGCTCCCATATCACGCTCGAGGGCGCGGCCTTGTTCAGGGTGTAGAAGTGGAGCCCGGGGGCGCCGGCGGCCAGGAGTTCGGCGCATAGCGAGGTGGTGACGTCGAGGCCGAACGAGCGGATCGATTCGCCATCCTCGCCGAAGTCTTCCAGGCGCCGACGGATCCAGCGGGGCACCTCGGCCCCGCAGGCCTCCGAGAAGCGCACCAGCTGCCGATGATTGGTGATGGGCATGATGCCGGGCACGATCGGGACCGTGAGACCGCGCGCCTCGCAGGTATCCACGAACCAATAGTAGGCGTCGGCGTTGTAGAAGTACTGGGTAATCGCGGAATTCGCGCCGGCGTCGATCTTTTCCTGGAAGTGCTTGATGTCGTCTTCGGCGCTCGTCGCCTGGGGGTGTACCTCGGGATAGGCCGCCACCTCGATGTGGAAGTGATCCCCGGTCTCGGCGCGGATGAAACGCACGAGCTCCGAGGCATACCGGAAGTCCCCGGGGTCGACCATGCCCGACGGCAGGTCGCCGCGGAGCGCCACGAGATGGCGCACCCCGAGGGCCTTGTAGGTCGCGAGGATGTCGCGGATGCCATCGCGGGTCGCGCCGATGCACGAGAGGTGGGGCGCCGCCGCCTTGCCGTGCCCCGCGATCTCGCGCACGGTCTCCAGGGTCCGTTCTCGCGTGCTGCCGCCGGCCCCGAAGGTCACCGAGAAGAATCGCGGATCGAGGGGCGCGAGCTGTTCCAGGGCGGCGTGGAAGGCGCTGCGCGCCTCCTCGCTCTTCGGAGGAAAGAACTCGAAGCTAAAGACCCGCGCGTGGCGCTTTTGCGACTCCATCCCCGGTATCAGTAACGGTAGCGGGCCGGCTTGTAAGGGCCTTCGGCCGGCACGTTGATGTAGCTCGCCTGCTCCGCGGTGAGCGCCGTCAGGTGCGCGCCGATCTTGCTCAAATGCAGGCGCGCCACCTTCTCGTCCAGGTGCTTGGGCAGCGTGTAGACCTGCACCTTATAGTCCTGCGGATGGTTCCAGAGCTCGATCTGCGCCATGACCTGGTTGGTGAACGAGGCCGACATCACGAAGCTCGAATGGCCGGTCGCGCAACCCAGGTTCACAAGTCGCCCCTCGGCCAGCACGATGACCTTCTTGCCGTCCGGGAACACGATATGGTCGACCTGCGGCTTGATGTTCTCCCACGGAAGGGTCCGGAGCGCGGCGATATCGATCTCGGAATCAAAGTGCCCGATATTGCACACGATGGCCTCGTGCTTCATGACGCGCACATGCTCGAGGCCAATGACGTGGACGTTGCCGGTGGCGGTGACGAAGATGTCGGCCAATGGCGCGGCCTCCTCCAGGGTCACCACGCGATAGCCCTCCATGGCCGCCTGCAGGGCGCAGATCGGGTCGATCTCCGTGACCCACACCGTGGCGCCCATGCCGCGGAAGGCCTGCGCGCAGCCCTTGCCGACATCGCCGTAGCCCGCCACGACGCAGATCTTGCCGGCGATCATGACGTCGGTGGCGCGCTTGATGCCGTCGATCAGCGACTCGCGGCAGCCGTAGAGGTTGTCGAACTTCGATTTCGTGACCGAGTCGTTCACGTTGAACGCCGGGCACAGAAGCTTGCCCTGGGCCTCGAGATCATAGAGCCGGTGGACCCCGGTCGTGGTTTCCTCCGACAGCCCGCGCACGTCCTTCATCAATTCCGGATAGCGCTCGTGCATGACCGCCGTCAGGTCGCCGCCATCGTCGAGCAGCATGTTGGGGCGCCAGCCGTCCGGTCCGTTGATGGTCTGCTCGATGCACCACCAGTATTCCTCCTCGCTCTCGCCCTTCCACGCAAACACCGGGATTCCGGCCGCGGCCATGGCGGCGGCGGCATGATCCTGCGTCGAGAAGATGTTGCATGAGGACCAGCGCAGGTCCGCGCCCAGCTCAACCAGGGTCTCCATCAGCACCGCGGTCTGTATGGTCATGTGGAGGCTGCCGGCGATGCGCGCGCCCTTGAGGGGCTTCTTGCCCTTGTACTCGGCGCGCAGGGCCATGAGGCCCGGCATCTCGGTCTCGGCGATCTCGGTCTCGGCGCGGCCATAGGCCGCCTGCCCGATGTCGGCCACCTTGTAATCATTCGCCTCTGTTGCATGGACTGCCGATTTCATGTCTTTCTCCTAGCGCGACAGCGATTGGACCTTTTTGCCTTCGACGGCCTGGCGCAGCGCCTCGGCCTTGTCGGTGCGTTCCCACAGGAACTCGGCCTCGGTGCGCCCGAAGTGGCCATAGGCCGCGGTCTTGGCGTAGATCGGCCGCAACAGGTCCAGGGTTTGAATGATGGCCTTGGGCCGCAGATCGAAGTGCTCGGCCACCAGCTCGGCGATGCGGATGTCGCTCACCACCCCCGTCCCGAAGGTCTCGACCCGGATCGACACCGGCTGCGCCACCCCGATCGCGTAGGCGACCTGGATCTCGCAACGCGCCGCGAGGCCGGCGGCGACGATGTTCTTCGCCACATAGCGCCCGGCATAGGCCGCCGAGCGATCGACCTTGGAGGGGTCCTTGCCCGAGAACGCCCCGCCCCCGTGGCGCGCCATGCCGCCGTAGGTGTCGACGATGATCTTGCGGCCGGTCAGGCCGCAGTCGCCCACCGGCCCCCCGATCACGAAGCGCCCCGTCGGGTTGATGAAATAGCGCGTCTCCTTCGAAAGCCAGCCCTCGGGCAGGGCGGGCTTTATGATCTCCTCCATGACCGCTTCCTTCAGGTCCTCGTGACGCACGTCCGGGTCGTGCTGCGTCGACACGACGATGGTGTCTATGGCCGCCGGAACGTCGTTCTCGTAGCGTATGGTGACCTGGCTCTTGGCGTCGGGTCGAAGCCACGGCAGACGCCCGGAGCGACGCACCGCCGCCTGTCTCTGCATGAGCGCGTGCGCGAACGTGATCGGCATGGGCATGAGCGTCTCGGTCTCGTTCGTGGCATAGCCGAACATGAGCCCCTGATCGCCGGCGCCTTGCTCCAGATCGAGCCCCTGGCCCTCGTTGACCCCCTGGGCGATATCCGGAGACTGCTTGTCCATGGCCACCACCACCGCGCAGGCATCCCCGTCGAAGCCCATGCGCGCGTCATAGCCGATGCGGCGGATGGTCGCGCGCGCGATGTCCGTGAAGTCCACGATCGCCGTGGTCGTGATCTCGCCCGAAACGACCACGAGCCCCGTATTGACGAGCGTTTCGCAGGCCACGCGTCCATGAGGGTCCTGCGTCAGGACGGCATCAAGCACCCCATCCGAGATCTGGTCCGCGATCTTGTCGGGATGACCTTCGGATACCGATTCGGACGTAAAGAGGTAGGATTTCGACATGGTGGCTCCCGATGATTTAGGGTGAGGTCCTTGTGTGAGTTTAAAGTCTTGAGATCAGGCGAGGGCTGGTCTGCTAGCAGCGGATACCATAACATAGCCGTCCCCGGAAATCACAGCCCGCACCCCCGTTTTTGGCAGGGCGCCGGTGAACCGCTAACATACCCCGATGCCGCCCATTCCCCCAAGGCCATTGCTGAGGCTGACAGGCCAAGCCATTTCCGACTACGACATGATCCGCGCGGGTGATCGCGTGCTGCTGGGGGTCTCGGGCGGCAAGGACAGCCTGAGCCTCCTGCAGGTCCTGCGCCACCTTCAGAAAAAGGCCCCGCTGGCCTTTGATCTTGCCGTTGCCACCGTGGATCCCGGCATCGACGGCTTCGATCCCGCCCCGCTCATCCCTTATATGGAGTCGCTCGGCGTGCCGTACTTCTACGAGCGGCAGGCCATCGCCGAACGCGCCCAGACGACGCTCGGCAACGACTCGTTTTGCAGCTACTGCGCGCGCATGCGCCGCGGGACCCTCTACCGTCTCGCCCGCGACCATGGCTACAACGTGCTGGCGCTTGCCCAGCACCTGGACGACATCGCCGAGTCCTTTCTCATGAGCGCCTTTCATGCCGGGACCTTGCATACGATGCGCGCGCACTACCGGGTGGATGCCGGGGATCTGCGCGTCATCCGGCCCCTCGTCTACGTCCGCGAGCGCCAGCTGCGCGACTTCGCGCGCGCCGCCGCGCTCCCGGTGATCCCGGACAATTGCCCGGCCTGTTTCCGGAAGCCGACCGAGCGCGCCGCCATGAAGGCCCTGCTGGCCGCCGAGGAGGCCCGCCACAAGGGTCTCTTTCGCAACATCCTGAGCGCCGTGCGTCCGCTGCTCGGCACCGATCCCTCGTCCCCGGGATGATGCGCGATGACCGCCGGGGCCGGCTCTGGCACAATGCCGGCCCATGACCGCAGTCTCCGACCTTCCCGGCGCCCACCGGGTCCCCTTTGCCTGGCGCCTGCTTGCGCCCCGCCACTGGCCCACGTGGGCGGCGGTGGCGTTCCTGCGGACGAGCCTCTACCTGCCGCTCGTGGCGCGCGCGCGCATGGCGGCCCTCCTCGGCCGCCTCTATCATCGCGGCAACCGCAAGAGGCGGCGCATCGCCACGATCAATATCGGCCTGTGTTTCCCGGATTGGGGCGCCGAGCGCCGGGAGCGGGCGGTGCGCGAGCACTTTCGCCTGGCGGCGCTCGCGCTGTTTCACATGGCGGTCCTTTGGTGGGGCGACGAGCGCATGCTCGACTGCTGCCTGCGCGTGGTCGGTCTCGAGCATTACGAGGCCGCGCGCGCCGCGGGCCGCAATGTCATTGTCCTCCATTGCCATTGCGTGGGGCTCGAGGCGAGCCTTGCCCTGTCGCGTTATTTTCCCTATGTCGGGTTCGTAAAGCCCCTCAAGAATCCGGTCCTCGATTTCGTCATGACGCGCGGGCGCGAACGCTTCGGCGGGCGCGTGTTCGCGCGCGAGGCCGGCATGCGCCCGCTCGTTCGCGCGGTCAAGGCCGGCTACGGCGCCTCTTACGTGCCCGATGAGGACCTGGGACCCAAGGAGTCGGTCTACGCGCCCTTTTTCGGGGTCCCGGCGGCGACCTTGCCGACCCTCGGGCGTCTCGCGCGCATGACCGATGCCGTGGTCATACCCTGTTTCACCCGCCTCCTGCCCCGCGGCGGCTGCGAGCTGTGGCTGGAGCCGCCGCTCGCCAATTTCCCGACCGAGAGCCCCGTGGGGGACGCGACCGCCATGAATGCGGCGATAGAGCAGGCGGTCTGCAAGATGCCGGAGCAATATATGTGGACGATGAAGCGCTTCAAGACCCGCGATACCGGCGACTCCCTCTATGACTGAAGGACCGACGCCGTCAGAACGCGTGGTGGATGCCTTGTTGCGCGCGCTCGCCGCCCTCCCGTGGTCCCTGCTGTCGGCCGTCGGCGCCGGTCTCGGGGCCCTGGCCTATGGGGTGGCCGTGCGCCCCCGGCGCATCGCGCGCATCAACATAGGTCTCTGTTTCCCCGAGCTCTCGGCCTCCGAGCGCGAGCGTCTGGTGCGCCGCCATTTCGTGGCCATCGGACGCACCGCCTTTGCCACCGCGCGGCTGTGGTGGGCCTCGGACGAGGAGTTTCGCCGGCGGGTGCGCATCGTCGATCGCGCCTCGTACGACGAGGCGCTCGCGGCCGGCCGCAACATCATCTTTCTGGCCCCGCATTTTCTGGGTCTCGAGATGGGCGGGCTGCGGATGTCGGACGAGTTCTCCTGCATCAGCATGTATCGCGCCCCGACCGGCGTGCTCGCGCATGTGTTGCTGCGCCGCCGCTCGCGCTTCGGGGCCTTGCTGTGGCGTCATGACGCGCCATTGCGCTCGCTCGTCCGCGAGGTCCGCGACCACAAGCCGTTCTATTACCTGCCGGATCTCGACCCGGGCGGGGCGCAGGCCTTGACCGCGCCGTTTTTCGGGGTGCCGACCCCCACGCTGACCGCGCTCGCGCGCATTGCGCGTTTGAGCGACGCCGCGGTGCTGCCCTGCTACACGCGCAAGCTGCCCGGGAGCGGCGGATTCGAGGTGACGCTCGGTCCGGCCCTTGCCCCCTTTCCCACCGATGATGCGCTCGCCGATGCCACGCGCATGAACGCCGCCATCGAGGAGGGCGTGCGCGGGATGCCGGAACAATATCTTTGGACCTACAAGCGCTTCAAGCGCGTGCGCCTGGATGGGAAGTCCCCCTATGAGTGAGCGCGCCGGCAGCCTCGGCCAGGCCGCCGCGCGCGTGGCGCTGGTGGCGTTCTGGGGCTTGAGTCACCTGCCCTTGCCGGTGCTGGCGGCCATCGGCCATGCCCTGGGGCGGCTAGCCCACCGGTTGCTGGCGGCGCGCCGGCGCGTGGTCCTCACCAACCTGCGCCTGTGCTTCCCGGAGAAAAGCGATGAGTGGCGCGCGCGTCTCGCCCGCGCCCACTTCGCGGCCCTGGGCCAGGGGGTGTTCGATGTCATGGTCGCGTGGTGGGCCAGTCCCGCGCGGCTATCCCGTCTGGTCTCGTTCCGCGGACGCGAACATTACGATCGGGCCTTGGCGCAAGGCAACGTGATATTGCTGGTCCCGCACTTCGCGGCCCTCGAGATCGGTTGCGTCCTGTCCCTCGAGCGGCCCATGGCCAATGTCTACCGGCGCCTGCCCAATCCGGTCTTCGAGGCCGCCTTCCGCCGCGGCATCGGCCGTTTCGGGGCGACCATGATCACGCAACAGGAGGGCGTGCGGCCGGTGCTGAAGGCCCTGCGCGAGGGGCGCGTCCTCTATTACCTGCCGGACCAGGACTTCGGCGAGCGCTCGAGCGTATTCGCCCCGTTCTTCGGCGTGCCGACGATCACCCTTCACGCCGTGGGGAGGCTTGCGCGCGCCGTGGACGCGCGGGTCGTTCCCTGCTATGTGTGGCAGAAGCCGCGGGGCCAAGGCTATGAGATCGCCTTCGAGCCGCCGCTCGCGGGCTTCCCGAGCGGCGATGCCCTGAGCGACGCGACCGCCACCAACCGCGCCATCGAAGACGGCGTGCGCGAGCATCCCGAGCAGTATTTTTGGGTCCACAAGCGTTTCAAGACCCGCCCGCCCGGGGCGCCCTCGGTGTATTAGAGGCGCGCGTCAGCCGGCGGCCTTGTCGAGGCGTTTCAGAAAGACCCGCATCTCGCGCGCCGCCTGGATATGTCCGCCGGCCTCGGCGGCGCGAATGCCCTCGCGATAGGCCCGGCGCGCCTCCTCGGGGCGGTCGCTGGCCGCCAGCGCCTGGCCGAGCAGCTTCCAGGCCGCGGCGTGAGCCGGGTCGAAGGCCACCGCGGCCTCGAGGTGCGGGATGGCTTTATCGTATTGCTTGAGGCGCGCGTATTCGCCGCCCAATCCAAAGCGCAGCAGCAGGTTGTCCTGGCCGCGCGCGAGCATCCTTTCCAGCGTCTCGGTGTCCAAATGGTCGATCTCCTCGAACGTGCTTAGGCGCGCCGCGCGAGGCGCGCGTAATAGAACCCGTCCATGCCGGCGTCGCCCGGCAGGAACTGCCAACCCGCGCGACGGGCCTGCCCGACCGCGAATCGAAAGCCGTCCTCGCGGGCGTCCGGCGTGCGCGCGAGGAAGTCCATCACTTGCTCCTCGTTTTCCTCCGGCAGCACCGAGCACGTCGCATAGACCATGGTGCCCCCCGGCCTCAGGTTTTGCCACAGCCGGTCGAGGAGCCGGGCCTGCACGGCCCGCAGAGGCGCCAGGTCCGCGGCGCGGCGATGCAGCTTGATGTCCGGGTGGCGTCGGATGACGCCGGTCGCCGAGCAGGGCGCGTCGAGCAGGATGCGCTGGAAGTGGTCCTCGAGGGGCTGATCGGCGAGATCCTGGGTGAGCGTCCGCACGCGCGCCTCGCACCCGAGGCGCGCCAGGGTCTCCGCAAGCCGCGCCATCCGCGCCGGCTCGGAATCGACCGCGGTCACGTAGGCCTCGGGCGCGGATTGCGCCAGGTGACCGGTCTTGCCGCCGGGCGCGGCGCAGGCGTCGAGGACGGCATCGCGCGGGGCGGGGGCGAGCAGCGGGGCCGCGAGTTGCGCGGCGGCGTCCTGGACCGATACCAGCCCCTCGCGGAATCCGGGGAGCCCCGGCACCTGAGCCCCCTGGGCGAGCACCACCGCGGTGTCGGCCACGGGGTGCGCGTGGGCGCTGATCCCGGCTTGCGTAAGTTGCGCAAGATAATCGGCGCGCGTGATCTGCCGGGTATCCACGCGCAGCGTCAGCGGCGCGCGCTCGTCGTTCGCGGCCAGCACCGCGCGCCAGGCCTCCGGCCATGCCGCCTTCAGGCGATCCACGAACCAGTCCGGGTGGTTGTATCCGGCGTAGGGCTCACGGGCCTCGGCCGCCACGGCGGCGCGCAAGACCGCGTTCAGCGCGCCACGCCCCCAGGGCTTGCCCAGGGCATCGGCGGCGGCTACCGCCTCGGAGACCGCCACCGGCGCGGGCGTGTCCATGAAGGACGCCTGATAAAGACCCATGAGGATCAGGGCCTGCAGATCCAGGTCGGCCTTGCGGAACGGGTGCTTGAGCAACGGGGCCGTGCGCGCCAGAAGGCGGGGCGCATAGCGGATCGTGCCGATCGCCAGTTCCTCGACGAGCCCGTGGCGGCCATGGTGGGCGCGATCCTCGTCCAGCGCCGGATCGAGCGCGCGCCCGGCCAGGACCTGGGCGATGATGCGCGCGGACCGCGCGCGCAGGACCAGGGCATGGCGGGGTTTAGCCAACGCGATCCCCGATGCGCAGCGGGTGGGCCTGCAAAAAGGCCCCGGCGGGCTGCATGCGGGCATTGGCGGCCTGCAGGGCGCTCACCGCCAGCGCCCCGTGTCCGGTGGCGATCACGAGTTCGGGTCCGACCTCCAGGACCATGCCCGGTTCGGCCGTCCGTGAGGCCTCCACGATGTGCGCCGCGCCGACCCTCACGGCCGCGCCGCCGATCAGGGTGCGCACCCCGGGCCAAGGCGTGAAGGCGCGGATCTGCCGCTCCAGCGAGGATGCGTCGCGCCGCCAGTCGACGAGCCCTTCGTCCTTGCGGAGCTTGCGCGCGTAGGTGGCGCCAGTCGGCGGCTGGGCGATTTCCGCCACGGGTCGCTGCGCGCGCAGCGCGTCGAGCACGGGCAAAAGCGTCTTTGCCCCCAGGGGCGCCAAGCGCTCGGCGAGCGTCTCGCTGGTGTCGGAGGGCTCGATGGCGAGCACCGCGCGCGCGAGCATCGGTCCGGTATCGAGGCCGGCATCGAGGCGCATGATGGTGATCCCGGTCTCGGCGTCGCCAGCCTCTATCGCGCGGGCAATGGGCGCCGCGCCGCGCCAGCGCGGGAGCAGCGAGGCATGGATGTTCAGGCAACCGTGCGCGGGGATCGCGAGCAGCGCCGGCGGCAGGAGCAGCCCATAGGCCACCACCACCACCACATCGGGGGCGAGCGCGCGCACCACCACCTCGGCCTGGGCGCCGTCCTCGGGCGTGTGTACGGGGATGCCGAGCGCGGCTGCGCGCGTCTTGACCGGGCTTGGAGTGAGCTTGCGCCCGCGGCCGGCCGGCCGGTCGGGCTGGGTCAGCACGCCCGCCATGTCGTAACCGGCCTTGACCAGGGCCTCCAGGGCCGGTAGGGCAAAGGGCGGCGTGCCCGCGAAAACCGTCCTCACGACCGGCTCACATCGCCAGGCGTTGCTGTTTTTCGAGTTTCCTGCGGATGCGCTGCTGCTTCAGGCGCGAGAGGTAGTCGACGAACACCTTGCCATCGAGGTGGTCGATCTCATGCTGGATGCACACCGCCAGCAGGTCCTCGGCCACGAGCTCGAAGGCCGCGCCGCTCGCGTCTTGCGCGCGCACCGTGATCTTCTGGGCGCGCTCGACCTCCTCGAACACGCCGGGCACCGACAGGCACCCCTCCTCGATGCCAAAGACCCCGGATCGCTCGCTGATGACGGGGTTGACGAAGACCCGCAGATCCTTGTGGTCCGCGCTCACGTCGATCACGACGACGCGTTTTGCCACGTCGATCTGGGTGGCGGCCAAGCCGATACCGGGCGCCCGGTACATGGTTTCGGCCATGTCCCGGATGAGCGCCTGGATGTCTTCATCCACGCGCGCCACGGGCAGCGCCTTTTTGCGTAGCCGGGGGTCGGGGTAACGGAGGATCTCGCGCAGTGCCATGCGGCGATTATATACCGGAATCCCCCGCCACGCGCCCCTCCTGGCAGGTGGACGATCGCCCGATCACCCACTACACTCCTTGCCATGCGTCGAGCTCGCCTGAGTCTTTTACTTGCATTGGCCCTATCCCCCCTCGTGTGGGCGGACCGGCTGGCCGTTCCCCATGTCCCGCAGCGCTATGTCGTGCGGAGCGGCGACACGCTCTGGGGCATCGCCGATCACTTCTTTCAAGACCCGTGGCGGTGGCCCGGGATCTGGAATCGGAACCTGCAGATCCGCGATCCCGACCTCATCTACCCGGGCGATGTGATCGTGCTCCGTTACATCCGCGGCACGCCCTATCTCGTCAACGAGGGACCGGCGCGGGCGCTGAGCGCGCAAGCGCGCGGCACGAGCCGGACGCAAAACACGGTGGTGTTGAAGCCGGCCGTCGGCTCGCGCGCCCTGGCCAGCGCCATCCCGACCCTGGACCCCAATGTCATAGGCCCATTCCTCCAGCGTCCGCTCGCCTTGTCGAGGCGCGCCTTTCGTCACCTCGGTTATGTGGCCGGCGCCGTCCATCGTCACACCTTCATGAGCCCCTTCAGCCGCTTTTACGCGCGCCATCTCGGGGCCCACCCGGGCAAGACTTACGAGATCTACCGGCGCGGCCCGGCGCTGCGCACGAGGGACGGGGATTTCCTGGCCTATGAGACGAAATATGTCGGCCAGGCCAAGCTCGTGCGGCCCGGGCGTCTGCCGGAGCTTCAGGTGGTCTCGTCGATCCGCCAGGTCGAGGCCGGGGACCGGCTGGTGCCCTGGCGGCGCGCGGCGCCGATCCCCTATTACTACCCGCGCGCCCCGCGCAAGCGCATCCGCGCGGTTGTGGTGGCGGCAACCCATAACGACCTGAACCTCGGGACCTACGCCGCGGTGGCCATAGACGCCGGCAAGAATGCCGGGATTCGGCGCGGCTACGTGCTGCGGATCTTTAGCCGACCCCGCCCCTTCTATGATCCCGTGGCGCATGAGACGGTGCGCGGACGCAAACAGCCGCTCGGCCTCCTCATGATATTCCGGACGTTCTCGCGCGTCAGTTACGGCATCATCATGCAGGCGCGCCGCGAGATCCATGTGGGCGATTCGGTGGCGACGCCGCAAGATTGACCTTGACCGCCGTTTGCTCCATGCTCTTGACTAAAGGCGCCGTGCGCCCTACCTCGGGAGCGGACCGGAGAGTGCAAGATCCTGAAATGAAAGAAAACGTCCTCGACGTCCTGATGTACCTGTTCGAAAACTACATGGACGAGGGACCCGATTTCCAGCCCGACCAGGAGTCCCTGGCCGATGAACTGGCGCAGGCCGGTTTCCCCAAGGCCGAGATCGTCAAGGCCTTTGCCTGGCTCGAGGGGCTCGCCGCCCTGAGGAGCAACGAGGCCTCATCGCCCGCCAACGCCTCTCTGAAGTCCCTGCGCGTGTATTCCGAGGACGAACACAAGAAGATGGACACCGCCGCGCGCGGCTTCCTGCTGTTTCTCGAGCAGGGCGGGGTGCTCGATGCCGCCGCGCGCGAGCTCGTCATCGACCGCGTGATGGCGCTCGAAACGGATGAGATGGACCTGGAGCAGATGAAATGGATCATCCTGATGGTGCTCTTCAATCAGCCGGGCCAGGAACAGGCCTACGCCTGGATGGAGGACTTGGTGTTTAACGAAACCCAGGGTGCCCTCAACTAGTAGGATTTCCTTCCCCAGGAAACCGCCGGGTGGCGTTCGCGCTCCCCAAGGCCCATAGTGCCCCAACTCGTTTACCGCTACCGCCTGAAGACGCATGACTAAGAATCTCATCATTGTCGAGTCGCCCGCCAAGGCCAAGACGATGGGCAAATATCTGGGCAAGGGCTTTACGGCCCTGGCCTCGTACGGCCACGTGCGCGATCTCATACCGAAGAAGGGCGCGGTCGATACCGAGCACGACTTCGGCATGAAGTACGAGCTCATCGACAAGAATCGCAAGCACGTCGATCTCATCATCAAGGCGATGAAGAAGGCCGACGTCCTCTATCTCGCCACCGATCCGGACCGCGAAGGCGAGGCCATCTCCTGGCATCTCTACGAGATCCTGAAGGATGAAGGCCTGTTGACCGACAAGCCGGTGCATCGCGTGGTGTTCCACGAGATCACCAAGCGCGCCATCCAAAAGGCGGTCGCCGAGCCGCGCGCGCTGTCCGAGAATCTCGTCAACGCCCAGCAGGCGCGCCGCGCCCTCGATTATCTGGTCGGCTTCAATCTCTCGCCGCTGCTCTGGAAGAAGGTGCGCCGCGGGTTGTCGGCCGGCCGCGTGCAGAGCCCGGCTTTGCGCCTGATCGTGGAGCGCGAGGAGGAGATCGAGCGCTTCGTGGAGCGCGAGTATTGGACCATAGACTCGGAGATGGAGGCCTCGGGGCAGGCCTTCCGCGCCCGGCTCATGACGCTCTCCGGGACGCGGCTCGACCAGTTCGCGGTGAGCGACGCCAAGCGCGCGACGGAAGTCGAGGCGCGCTTGAAGGCCGGCGCCGGCGACGGGCGCTATCGCGTGCTCTCCGTGGAGCGCAAGCAGCGCCGCCGCAACCCGGCCCCGCCCTTCACGACCTCCACGCTCCAGCAGGAGGCCGCGCGCAAGCTGCATTTCACGGCCCAGCGCACCATGCGCACCGCGCAGCAGCTCTACGAGGGCGTGGCGATCGACGGCGAGACCGTGGGTCTCATAACCTACATGCGCACGGACTCCGTGACCTTGGCGCAGGATGCGCTGACCGAGATCCGCGCCGTGATCGCCGAGCGTTTCGGGGCCGACAAGCTGCCGGCCTCCCCGCATGTCTACAAGACGCGGTCCAAGAATGCCCAGGAGGCCCATGAGGCCATCAGGCCGACATCGGTGGGTCGCGCGCCGGAGGATCTGCGCGCCATCCTGAGTCCCGAGCAACAAAAGCTCTACGATCTCATCTGGCGGCGCACCATGGCCTGTCAGATGATCCCCGCGGTCCTCGATACCATGGCCGTGGACCTCGAGGCCGGCGCCGGCGATGTCTCGCGCGCGACCGGTTCGGTGGTGCTCGTGCCCGGGTTCATGACGGTCTATCAGGAGGATGCCGACGACAAGAAGGGGGAAGAGGACGAGTCGGACCGGCTGCTTCCGGACATGCGCGAGGGCGAGCGCATCGCCCTGAAGGAGATCCACAAGGAGCAGCATTTCACCGAGCCGCCGCCGCGCTATTCCGAGGCGAGCCTCGTGAAGACCCTGGAGGCCTTCGGGATCGGCCGCCCCTCCACCTACGCGACCATCATCTCGACCTTGCAGCAGCGCGAGTACGTGGTGCTGGACAAGCGGCGCTTCAAGCCCACCGATGTCGGGCGGGTCGTGAACAAGTTCCTGGCCCAGCACTTCGAGCGCTATGTCGATTACGATTTCACGGCGCGGCTCGAAGACGACCTGGACGCGGTCTCGCGCGGCGAGAAGGAATGGGTGCCCCTGTTGCGCGATTTCTGGTCGGAGTTTCATCGCCAGGTGAGCGACAAGGAGGACGCCGAGCGCCCGGGCGTGGAGGTCCTCGCCGAGACCTGTCCGCAGTGCCATAAGCCGCTGTCCAAGCGCCTGGGACGCAACGGCTATTTCATCGGCTGCACCGGCTATCCCGAGTGCGATTACACGCGCAATCTGGGCGAGGAGGCCGAGGCGCCGGCGGCCGAGGTGATCCCGGATCGCGTCTGCCCGCTGTGCGCGGGCCCGCTCGTGATCAAGCGGGGCCGCTACGGGCGCTTCATAGGCTGCAGCAATTATCCCACCTGCCGCCACATGGAGCCCCTGGAGAAGCCCAGCGACACCGGGGTGAGCTGCCCCGAGTGCCGCGAGGGCACGCTCTTGAAGCGTAAATCCCGGTACGGCAAGATCTTCTACTCGTGCTCGCGTTATCCGGACTGCAAGTACGCGGTGTGGAATCCCCCGCTCGCCGAGCCCTGCCCGCAGTGCGGGCACCCGATTTTGACGATCAAGACCACCAAGCGGCGTGGCACGGAAAAGGTCTGTCCGCAGAAGGAGTGCGGTTACAGCATTCCCTGTCCGGAGTGCGCCGAGGGCGGTCCGTAGCCCGGTATCGGCCGCCGGGAATAACGGGGGGCCGCAAAACGTCTTTATCGCTAGGCGATGGGGATAAGACGGGGTTCGATGGTCAGGCGAGCGGTGCTGGCGTTAGTCGTGGCGGTACTGTGTCTCGGGGCCCTGCCGACCCCGGCTGCGGCCCGCCCCTTGGCGCCGAATCAGGCCTTCCGGTTTCACGCCGCCATCGTGCGCGGCGCGCTCCAGGTGCGTTGGACCGCCGCGCCCGGTTACCACATCTACCGCAGCCGCGTGCACCTCGCGGTGGCCCCCCACGGCGTGCGGCTGGCCCCGTTCCGGCTGCCCAAGGGCCGCTGGGTCAACGATCCGGCCTTTGGCCATCAGCAGATCTATGAGGGTCGGACGATATTGACCATTCCGCTCGCGCACGCCCCGGGCGGGGGCGTGATGCGCGTCACCTCGCGCTACCAGGGCTGCGCGAATGCCGGGATCTGTTATCCGCCGCTTGCCAAGACCGTGGTCCTCAAGGACCCGCCCCCCGCCGCCGGCCCGCGATCGCCGCGCCCCGCGGGGCCGGCATCGGTCTCATCGACCGCCGCCGCGCCCGCCAAGATCACGCCCCCCTGGGACACCCTGGCCTTGTTCCTCATGGCCGGGCTCGGGCTCGCGTTCACGCCTTGCGTGTTCCCCATGATCCCCATCCTGTCGGCCACCATCGTCGGCCAGTGCCGGGGGCGCGCGCGCCCCTTCACCTTGTCCCTGGCCTACGTGATCGGCATGGCCGCGACCTATACCGCGGCCGGCATGGCGGCCGCGCTCACCGGACACTATGTGCAGGCGGCCTTCCAGAACCCCTGGGTGCTGTCGGCCTTCAGCGCCCTGTTCGTGGTCCTGGCGCTGTGCATGTTCGGATTGTACGACCTGCAGATGCCGACCGCGGTCCAGGAGCGCCTGGGCCGTTTCGGCCAAGGCGGGCAGGTGCTCGGCACCCTGGTGCTGGGGGTGTTCTCGGCGCTGATCGTGGGCCCCTGCGTGGCCGCGCCCCTGGCCGGGGCGCTGTTGCTCATCTCGCGCACCGGGGACGTGGTGTTCGGCGGGCTCGCGCTTTTGGCCTTGAGCATCGGCATGGGCCTGCCGCTGCTGGCCATTGGGACCTCGGCCGGCCATATCCTGCCCAAGGCCGGCCCGTGGCTCGACAAGACCCGCGCGGTGTTCGGGCTGCTCATGATCGCGGTGGCGATCTGGCTCGAGGGTCGCATCCTGCCAGGCCGCGTGACGCTCGGCCTGTGGGCGCTGCTCACCATCGTCGGCAGCGTGGCCCTGGGCACGCTCGAGCCGCTGAAGCCCCATTCCCCCGGCGCCGCCGGCCTGATCAAGGGTCTCGGCGTGGCGATTCTCGGCTACGGCCTGGTGCTGGGCGTGGGCGCCCTGTCGGGGGCCACCAACCCGCTCGCCCCGCTCGCGCGCCTGTCGGCGGGCGGCGCCCCGCCCGCCGCCCGCCCGCACCTCGCGTTTCGCACGATCCACGACCTGCGCGGCCTGAAGGCGGTGCTCGCCCGCGCCCACGGGCGCCCGGTGTTGGTGGATTTCTGGGCCTCATGGTGCGTGCAATGCCACCGCATGGAGGCGAACACCTTTCGTGACTCGCGCGTCGTGACGGCGCTGCGTTCGGTGATCCTGGTGCGCGCCGATGTCAGCCACGACAATGGCCGTACGCGGCGCCTGCTGGCCGGCCTGCGGGCGTTTGGACCGCCCACCCTGGTCTATTTCAATGGGCGCGGGGCGCGGGTCGGGGATTGGCCGGGTTACGAGGGGCCGCGCGCCCTTCTGGCCCATGTCGCGCGGCTGGGCGCGGGGGCGCGCGGGGATTCCTCGCGCCCCCTGCCGGCCGCCATCAGCAATTGAGGCGCGGCGGCCTTGCGGCCGCCGCGCGCCGCTGTCTGGAAAAGGGGGGAGGCATGGCCTCACTGCGGTGGATGAAGATCGGGCTTGCCCTGTGTGTCGTCACGGTCCCCGCGTGGGCGCATCGCCCGGCGTCCGCGGCCCAACAGGCCCGCCGGCTGGCCCAGTATCGGGCCCTGAAGGGCGCCGCCGGCATCACCGTGGGTCATGGTCCACGCGTGGTCTACGACTTGTTTGACCCCAACTGTCCCTATTGCCACATGCTCTACGAGCGCCTGCGGCGGCTGGTCAAGCCCTATCGTCTCACCATCCACGAGATCCCGGTCGCCTATCTCACCCCCACCAGCACCGGCAAGGCCGCGGCCCTCCTCGAGGCGCCCGATCGGCGCGCGGCCCTGCGCGCCGCGCAGGCCCACTACTCCTGGAAGACCGGCGGATCCATCGCCCCGCGCCGGCCGACGGCCGCGGTGCGCCGGGAGCTCGCCTATAACCTGAAGCTCGACACGCGCATCGTGGGCTTTCCGCTCGTGCCCATCCTCGTCTACCAAAAGACCGATGGCACGATCCGCGTCGTCAATTCCGGGGCGCCCCCGACATGGGCCTTGAAGCAGATGCTGGCGGGCATCAAGCCCTAGTCGCGCCCGGGTCGTCGGCCTCGGTGCGGGGGTCGCGATTCAGGAGCGCCGCGACCGCCGCCTGCGGGCTGTGTCCGGCGAAGAGGACCTGATAGACCTGCTCTATGATCGGCATGTCGACGCCGTGCTCGCGCGCCAGCGCATGCACCTCGCGGGCGCTGGCCACGCCCTCCGCGGCCTGCCCGAGCTCGCCCAGGATATCGCCCAAGGACCGCCCACCCGCGAGCGCGAGCCCCACGCGGCGATTGCGCGACAGGTCGTCGGTGCAGGTCAAGACGAGGTCGCCCACGCCGGACAGGCCGATGAGGGTTTCTCCGCGGCCGCCGATCGCCGTGCCAAGCCGCAGGAGCTCGGCGAGTCCGCGGGTGATGAGCGCGGCGCGGGCGTTGGCCCCGAACCCCAGGCCGTCACTGATGCCGGCGGCGATCGCCAGCACGTTCTTCACCGCCCCGCCGATCTCGGCGCCGATGACGTCGTCGCTCGTGTACACGCGCAGCCGCTCGCTCCTGACCCAGGAGGCGACGGTCTCGGCGGTGGCCAGATCATGCGAGGCGATGGTCATTGCCGCCGGGAGTCCCGCGGCTATCTCGCGCGCGAACGTGGGGCCGGTCAGGAGCGCGGCCGGTCGCCCGGGCCGCAACTCGCCATGGATTTCCGACAATCGCTTGTGGGTCCCCGATTCCAGGCCCTTGGTGGCCCACGCCAGGGTGGTGGTCTCGGCGCACAGCGGCGTCACCGCGCGCAGGATGGTCCTAAAGCCGCCGCTCGGGACCGCCAGCATGAGGCCGGCGGCCTCCCGGCACACCCGCCCCAGGTCGTCCTCGATCTCCAGGTCGTCCGGGAAGCGGATGCCCGGCAAGGCCGCGGTGTGGGTGCGTTCGTGGGCGAGACGCGCCATGCGCGCCTCATCGGAGCCCCACAGCATCACCCGCCGTCCCGAGCGCGCCATGACGATGGCCAGCGCCGTTCCCCAGGCCCCCGCGCCCAGGACTCCTAGTGTTGCCCGCGACCCCTCTTCAGTGGGCGCTTTGCCCATCTTGAATGTCGCCATCCTGCTTCTGTTGATACAGCATCTCGAAGTTCACGGGATTGATGAGCAACTGCGGGAATCCGCCCTTGGAGACGAGATCGTTCACCACCTCGCGGGCAAACGGCAGCAGGATGTTGGGGCAGGCGATCTCCAGGACCTTCTCGAGCTCGCTGTCGGGCACGCCGGTGATGCGAAACACCCCCGCCTGCTTGGTTTCCGTGAGAAAGGCGGTGCGCTTGTCCATGCGCGCCGTCACGGTCACCGTCAGCACCACCTCATGCAGCCCTTCGGCGGGATTGACGGGGCCGTGCTCGATGCCGAGCTGCATGTCGACCTCCATGGCCGCCTTCTCCAGAAACACGGCGGGGACGTGCGGCGCCTCGAAGGAGATGTCCTTGACGTAGATCTTTTCCAGGCTGAAAACGATTTCCGGGTCCGTGTTTTGATCCGCCACGAGGGCTCCTTGCAGAATAATTGAGTGTTGNCGTTAGCCGAA
>DAHWGZ010000139.1 GCA_027335965.1 Acidiferrobacter sp. | reverse complement strand
CGCGCGGCCAGCTTCTGGTCACTCTGCGAGGCAAGTCGGAGGCGGAGCGCGTAAAGGCACTGCTACACCGCTGGTATCTCGACCGCGCACGTGTCGTATTCACTGAAGTGCTGAACGCAAGCGTACTCCGCTTCAAGGGCGTCGAACATCCGCGTCTGATCGTGCGCGCCATGCGATCCCGATGGGGGAGTCTGTCATGCGCCGGCACGATGACTTTGAACGCCGATCTCGTGCGCGCTCCGCGCTCCTGCATCGAGTACGTTGTGGTCCACGAGCTTTGCCACATAGGGCACCGCGAGCACGATGCGCGATTCTTCAAGCTCCTCGGGCAAGTGATGCCCGACTGGAAGGAGCGCAAGCAGCGGCTGGAAACCGCGTTGCTGTGAGGGTGAGGGGAAACAAGGAGGGCGTGGGCGCCAAAAGAATCTCGATGGCCGCCGCCAGACTTTCTGCGCCGGGTTCAATCGCGGACGCACTATTACAAATCGCCGCGAAACCCGATCACCAGTCTCCGCGGGATGCTGCGTGGATTGAACAGCAGGACTTTCTTGAGTTTTTTCGCGCCGGAGGCCGACGTGAGGATATCGTCCTGTATGCAGGACCGGCGCATTGCTTCCGAATATGACGTCGCGGTGTCGTCCCTGGCGTGTGCAGGTCGGTGTGGGGGGCTGCCAGACAGGAGCTGCAACCCGTTTTCCAGCGGGGGCTATGTCATGGTTACCGGGAGGACCCATCCGAAGGGGAGATTGGATCGAGCCGGCCTGAATCGCCCGAGACGCCTCCACGTTCTAGTGGTGTAACTCGGATCCTGTGTGTTCGCAGGCGCCCCAACGGCCTGTTGGGTGTTCGATTGTTTGTTGGCCAAGAGGCTCGGGAGATCCAGAGGTGCGGCGCCCTGGCCTGTTCCAGGCCCTTAACCGTCTTCCTGGAGCCGTCAGGAGGCCGGGTAAAGTGACGACGGCCCATCCGTGAACTCCACCTCGGTGTTGGGCAGCAGACCGGCCTTGAGCCGGATGTCGACGGGATGGTGACTTGGCCTTTGCTTGTAATTCGCATGACGATCTCCTCACAAGGGTGTATTCGGCGTATTACTTCCTTCTTGGGTCAGTTCATGTCGAGGTTGCGGACATGCAGGTTACCGGCCATGGTGCGCGCCTCATGTGAGATCAGCGGCTTCAGCGATCGCGTTTTGCAGCCGTCTCGTCAAGCCCAGGGCGCGCGAAACCGACGAGCTGTCGAGGCCGTTCCCTCGGACCGGCGCAGACCAGACTCAACCGACCCAAAGATTCGCGCTCTACGGGCGCAGCTTCACGGATGGCCTGGGTCGCGGCGGCGGTCGCGGAGTGCGTTACAATGCGATGCTTTACGGCTTGATCACGGGCGCGGGCGTGGGAGCGGATGATGGCGGCAAGGGGCGAGGGGGCGGTTCGGGCGGGCGGCTTGGCGCGGCTCGGCGCCTATATGCGCCTCATGCGGCTGCACCGCCCGATCGGCAGCCTGCTCTTGATGTGGCCGACGCTCTGGGCGTTGTGGATCGCGGGCCAGGGCCATCCGAGGCCCGTCCTGGTCGCCGTATTTGTCGCGGGCGTGCTCATCATGCGTTCGGCGGGGTGCGTCATCAACGACTATGCGGACCGTGACTTCGACCCACACGTCTGGCGCACGCAAGACCGGCCGATCGCCGCGGGCGAGGTGAGTCCCAGGGCGGCGCTCACCCTGTTCCTTGGGCTCTGTCTCCTGGCGGCCATGCTCGCCTTCTGGCTCAATACCTACACGATCGAGCTCTCGGTCGTGGCGGTCGCGCTCGCCGCCTCCTATCCGTTCCTCAAGCGCTTCACCCATCTCCCGCAGGTCTACCTGGGGCTCGCTTTTGGTTGGGGCATCCCCATGGCGTTCGCCGCCCAGACCGGGCACATCCCACGTCTTGCGTGGGTGCTCTTGGCTGCCAACATCGCGTGGACCGTGGCCTATGATACCGCCTACGCCATGGCCGACCGCGACGATGACCTGAAGATCGGCGTCAAATCGACCGCCATACTGTTCGGGCGCTGGGATCGGGCCATGGTGGCCTTGAACCACGCGATCGCCTTGGGGCTTTTGTACGGGGTCGGGGTGATGGCGCGTCTTGGCCCCCTGTACGATGGCGGCCTGGGGCTTGCCTTGGGGTTCGCGCTCTACGAGCAGGCCCTGCTGCGCGAGCGCCGGCCCATGGACTGCTTTCGGGCCTTTCTCAACAACAACTGGTTCGGCGGCAGCGTCTTCGTGGGCCTAATCGCCGCCTATCTCGGGAGGTCACTGTGAAGCTCTATGGTCATGCCACGTCGCCTTATGTCCGCAAGGTGCGCATCGCCCTGCGCGAGAAGAACATCCGTTTCGAGTGGATCCAGGAGAGCCCGCATGAGGCCGGCAACCGCATCGCGGCGTTGAATCCGCTCGGCAAGGTCCCGGTCATGGAGACCGACGATGGACGGGTCCTGTTCGACTCGGCATTGCTCATCGAGTACGTCGATACCCTCACGCCCGAGCGCCTGATCCCGGCCGCGGAGTCCGAGCGGCTGCGCGCCTTGCTCTGGAACACGCTTGGCATCGGCATGGTCGATGCCGCGGTCGCGCGTCTGCTGGAGGATAGGCGCCCGGCCCCCGAGCGCTCGCGCGACTTCATCGTCCGCCAAGAGGACAAGATCGCGCGCGCCCTCGCCTGGGCCGACAAGGCCGATCGGGGCGATGCCTATCTCGTGGCGGAGCGCTTCACCATCGCCGATCTCGGCTTGGCGCTGGCGCTCGAATATATCGATTTCCGTTACCCGCACGACTGGCGCGCGAAGCACCCGCGGCTTGCCCGCTGGCTCGCGGGCATCAGCACCCGCGGCTCGTTCGCCGAGACCCTGCCCCCGGGGATGGAGAAGGCCATCGACGCGCCGCATTGACGGCGGCCCCGTGATCGCGCCCGCCCTCCTGCTGGTCGCCTTGCCGGTCCTCCTGGTCGGCGCCGAACTCTTCACGAACGCGATCGAGCATGTCGGCGCGGCGTTCGGGGTGTCGGAGGGCGTGACCGGCTCGCTGCTCGCGGCCGTCGGCACCGCCCTGCCGGAGACCGCCATACCCCTGCTCGGCTCCCTGCATCCGGGGGATGGCGAGCGATTGGCGGTGGGGGCGGTGCTCGGCGCGCCCCTCATGCTCTCGACCTTGACGATGGGCGTCATGGGCGCCGCCGTCTGGGCGAGTCGCGGGCCGGCGGCCGCGCTCGCCCCCGAACGCGTAGGCCTCAGGCGCGATCTCGACTGGTTCCTGGCGCTCTTCGCGCTGGCCCTGGGCGGCCTGTTTCTCCCTCGGGGCCTAGGGCGCCAGGCGCTGGCCATGCTCCTGGTGGCCGGTTATGCCGGCTATGTGGCGGCGACGCTGCGCGCCTCCCGCGCGCTCGTCGCCGCCGGCCACGAGACCGCCGCCCCCGCCCGCCTGCATCTGGCGCGATGGCTATGGAAACGCCTGCCGGGCCTGCGTTACATCCAATTGTTGCTGGGTCTGGCCGGCATCCTCGCCGGCGCCCAGGGCTTCGTGGTGGGCATCGAGGGCCTGGGCCGGTTGCTCGATGTCCCGGTGCTCGTGCTGGCGCTCGTCATCGTGCCGATCGCCACAGAACTCCCCGAGAAGGTCAATAGCGTCTTATGGGTCAGGCGTCGCCAGGACACGCTGGCGTTTGGCAACATCACCGGCGCGCTCGTCTTCCAGGGCAGCCTGCTGCCGGCCCTGGGGCTCACGCTCACGCCGTGGCGCCCAAGCGCGCTTTTACTCGTCACCATGCTGATCACGATGGCGGGGGTCGGCATGTTGCGGCTGCGGCTGCGGGGCGCGGCCGCGATCCGTCCCTACCACATGCTCGCGGGCGGCCTTCTCTACGTCGCCTTTCTCGGCTATCTTCTCGCGGCATGAGTCTCTATGCCGTGTTCGGCCACCCCATAGATCACAGTCTGTCGCCGCGCATCCACGAGGCCTTTGGCGTCCTGACCGGTCGCCTCGTGCGTTACGAGCGCCGCGAGGTCCATCCCGGAGGCCTGGCGCGGGCGCTGGCGGCGTTCGCCGCCGAGGGCGGGCGCGGGGCCAATATCACCGTGCCCTTGAAGGGCGAGGCCTTCGCCCTGGCGGCGCGCGCCACGGCGCGGGCCGCCAGGGCGCGCGCCGTCAACACGCTGTCATGGGAGAATGGGGCGTGGGTCGGGGACAATACCGACGGCATCGGGCTTGTGCGCGACCTCACCGTAAACCACGCCTGGCCCCTGCAGGATCGCCGGATCCTCTTGATCGGCGCGGGCGGCGCCGCCCAGGGCATCGTGGGCCCGTTACTCGATGCCGGGATCGCGGCCCTCGCCATCTACAATCGTACGCAAAAGCGCGCCCATGATCTCGTCTCGGCGTGTGGCGACATGCGCGCGCACCCGTTGAAGGACTTGCCCCAAGCGTCGCAGCGTTATGATTTTGTGATCAACGCCACCGCCGCCGGCCTGTCCGGGGAACGGCCGGCGCTCCCCGACGCCTGCTTGGATGGCGCGATCGTCTATGACCTGATGTATGGTCCCAAGGCGCGGACATTTCTGTCCCACGCGCGGGCCTGCGGGGCGCGGGCGGTGGCGGATGGCCTGGGCATGCTCGTCGAGCAGGCCGCCGAGTCCTTTCTGCTGTGGCACGGGGTGCGGCCGCCCACGCCGCCCGTGCTGGCGCCATTGCGCGCCGAGGTCGACGCCCCCTAGCCCTGCCCTTTACCCATAAGTGGCGACGGGACATCATCCGTCTTCCGCCAACAAGGCGGCACCCAGGCACAT
>DAHWGZ010000138.1 GCA_027335965.1 Acidiferrobacter sp. | reverse complement strand
TGGAAGGCGTTGCTATTCGAGGGGTTGTTGAACTCCGAGAGCAGGCTTTGCTCGGCGATATTGATCATCGACTCCGAGTTGTCCTGAAGGCTGCTGCCGGCTGAGACGGTATAAGGCGCCGAGCCAGACGGGCAGCTATCGCCGTTGCTTGCGTTACCGCCCGCGCGCGGACTGTATCCGCTCGGGACCGGATAACACACCGGCGATGGCCAGGTAAGCGGCGGGACCGCCGTGGGCGCAAGCGGCCCGGCATTGGCCGCAACCGTCCCCGACCCGGACATGATGGCCCCCTGGAGATCGCCGGCCATGCCCTGGGAATTGTCGAGGATGATCAGGATCTGCGGCTCCTGACCCGCCGTCAAGATCTGCGCGCCGGCGGTGCCCATTCCCGCCACGCAGGCAAGCCATGCGAGGCTGAAAAGCCATGCCCGCATGCGCCCCGGCCTCATGAAGCGTCCCCGCTCACCCATATCACCCTCCCTCCTTGCGGATCCCGGCCTCGATCAGCACGCCATTCTCGATGGTGGCCGTGCCTGGACGATCACGAAAGACGTAGACGTAGGCGTCATAGACGCGATACGGCGTGGCCGGCGAACCGCTCTCATAGCCATTCAGGGTCTGCTGGGCCAGGCCGGTCGGCTCGATCACATACTCCACGCTGAAGTCTTGGCCCGCGAACGGCACGCCCGAGCCGTTGCCGTTCCAGTTCGTCACGACCGCGCAGGTCTTGTCCTGAGGGCAGTTTTGCCAGAAGGCGTTCGTATACACGGTGGTATAGACCCCTGGCGGGTTAGGGGCAGTCGAGGTGCTGGTGGTGGGCGGGATCGGTCGGACGATCGCCGGCCCCACGCCATTCGCGGCGGTCGTCGGTGGCGGGTTGTACCACCACGGATAAGCCGACATGTTCAGGGTCTCCGGGTAGCCGGGCAAATTCCGCAGGGCCTGACTCGCGGTCGCGAGGCCGACGTCGCTGGCCTCCACCTCGGCGGCGTTCACGGCGGCATTCGAGGACACCTCGCTGTCGAAGTCCACGAAATTCAGGAGACCGATCCCTATGAACGTCAGCGTCAGGATGACGAGTATCGACAGCAGCAACGTGATGCCGCCTTGATGCCTGGGACAATGAAGGGTTCGGCTGGTCATGGCTACTGGGCCCATATGACGTTTCGTACCGGTATCACGGTCTTAAACACGTGATAAAGATAATGCGAGCAATTGCCATCGAGGCAACCGGTGGTGTCATTGGCCGGTAGCGCCGTCGGGATCGTGTACGACACGACACCGTTGTTGTTATTGGGGGCGGTGCTGTCCCGGAACAGCGTAATCGCGTTTCCGGTGACGGTACCGGCGTGCGGCACCTCGCGCGTGCTGCGCACGAGCAGCACGACCTTCACGGCATCGACATCGCGCCCCGGCTGCGTGCCCGGGGCTCCCCACGAAGTCACGGACCCGCGCGTCCCATAACCAAATTCCACCTGCATGTCCACGACGCCGCGGGCGATAAGCTCGGAGGGGGGCGCGCTCCCGCTATTCGTAAGCCCCGTATACTGCTGCATGTACAAAGACGGGACGCTGTTGTAATCGTAGGCGCTCGTGGCCGGATTGCGTTTGTAGCCGACGTAGAAATTGTCGACGGTAAAGCTCGCCGAGCCGAGATCGATGAAGCCCGCATTCTGCAATTGCGCGGTCGTCACGCCGGGATCGACGGCACTGAAGGCCTGCGGCAGGTTATAGGCGGAGCCGTTGTTGCCGGAATTGAACACCACGGTCGACGTGCTGGAATTGGTATTGGTGATCTGGCCGAGCACGCAGCTTGCGTTCGGCAGGGTCACAAGAAAGAGATCGCTGACATTCAGGAGCAGGCTGCTCCCCACCTTGATGCTCGGGGCGGTGAGGCTCGGCACGCTGCTGATATAAGTCACCGGCGCCGAACCGTAATTCCCTCCACCGCTCACCGTCTGAAGCTCGTCGCTACCCACGCCGGCATTGATCGGCGTGATCGAGGGATCGTAGGGGTTCAAGGTCGCGGACACCGGACTCTGGGCGCTCACCGGCGCGATCGACAATAAGCCGCCGCTCGAGGACTGGAAGTTGTTGGTGTAGATCCGGGTGCAGTTCGTCATCGGCAGGCCGTAGCCCGCCTGTTCCACCGCCTGGGTGATCAGGGTCATGGCGGTTCGCGCCTGCTGCCACGCATTGCCCTGCGCTCTCGTCTGCCGAAAGGCATTCGAGGTGCTGATGAAGCCCTGGTAGATGCCCACCGCGGCAAGCGCCGAGACGACGAGCGCCACCATCATCTCGATGAGCGTAAAACCCGCGCCTCGCGGCCTAGTAGCCGACCATCGTCTCGACAACATAGCTCTTGCGGCCTCCGTCCCAGCTGATCGTGACGCGCGCATCGCAGGGACAGGCCCCTACCGATACCCCAGCCCCGGGGGTGATGGCAATTTGCCCGTAGCCCCCATGTGTCGCGCCCGATCCCGGAAGATATTGGAGCGACTGCATCCATGCGCTGACGTTTTGCCCGACCACGGTCGACGTGGACGGCGCGCCGTTTTGGGTATTGATGTTGTTGTACTGATAGATGCCGAATTGGTCGGCGCGCATCATGCCTATGATCTCCTGCGCGGCGACATAGGCCTGTGTCAGGCTTTGGCTCGTGCGCGACAGCCCCACGCCGTTGAGCATCATGTAGACGATGCCCATCATGCCGATCGCAAACACCGCGAGCGCGACCATGTTTTCGATCAACGTGAACCCCGCCGCCCGGCTGCCGCGCGCGGCTACGCGCCCGCCATGCTTCAGGAATTCGCGCATGTCGCCACCGGGTTCTGAGCGCCAAGCGGCGCCATGATACAAGAACGCAGATCGCCCGCCCCGTAATACTTCACGAGCCATGTGGCGTATTGGGCGGAATCGCTCGTCGCCCCGAACGCAAGGTACCCGTTGGTGATCGTGGGAACGCCCCCGCCCTGGGGCGGGGCCAGGATCGTGCCATTGGGCATCAGCATCAACGGGAGGGTCGCCGCGGCCCCGGCCGAACAGGAGATGCCGTGATAACGCGCCGCGAACGCCACGGCGGACATGCTGGGCGCGCCGTGGATCGAGCGGTTGTTCATGGTCGGCAGGGTCATGGACCAGGTGCAGCCGCCCGCGCCCTGGGCCGTTACGACGACATCGACTTCCTGGTCGGTCCTCAAGGCATAGGCGCGCGCCCACTGGATGTTCTGCTGGAAATCCCCGGCGGCATCCTGGATGCGCGAATTGACGAGCCAGGCGGACATGTCGGGGAGCGCCACCGCAGTGGCGATGGTGGCGATCGCGATGACCACCATGAGCTCCACGATCGTAAAGCCAGGCGCGCGACGGCGCCCGCCGCCGGGCAGGCAGGCGTAGGGGCCCCTCTTCATGGCTGCAGCCCGCAAGGCGCAGAGGGCCCCACAAGAGGTCTTGTAGCCCCCTGCCGGACCGCGCGCACATCGCTTCGATGGCCCACGTTTCATATGACCCACGCCCCGTTCAGCGCCCCGTTTATCTTGTAGGCTTAGCACAAAAACGCCGCGGCTCAAGGTCGACTCGGCCTGGAGCTATTTTTAACGATATTTTCCGCTTGGTATTGCAAAGTTTTGAGACGGCCGCTGAACATTATGGCGGCAAGCGGGCGCCCGCTTTGGACCGGCGATGCGACAACCCCCCGAAACGGCCACGGGGCGCGCTGAAGGGGGAGTTTTCCGTAGGGGCAAGGCCGGTTCCGGCGAACAAACGGGAAATGGACTTGGTCCTAAAGCGAAGCGGGGCCCGTGGCCGGGGTCCGGCGGAAACGAAGACACCGACGGGAGGGTGCTTCGGGGTCCTGGCATTTAGCGGTCCGGCGTCGGCAGGCCTCGTGTCTGGCGGCCCGCGGCGATCATGATGCGCCCCGACAGGCGGAAGGTATGCCGCGCCATCGACCGGGATCGGGTCGCTGCGCCCCCGGCGCGTTACGGCGCCCCCCGGGCTACGCGGACTCTTCTACGCGCGAACATGGGGCGGACCGCCGCTCGCGGCGATCATCAGCCGCCGTGGGTGACCACCGCGCCGAGCTCGAATATGGGCATATACATGGCCACGACCAGGGTACCGACGATGATGCCCAGCACCACCATGATGATCGGCTCCATGAGCGTCGACATGCGCGCCACGGTCTCGGTCACCTCCCCCTCATAGAAATCCGCGACCTTTTCGGCCATGACCTCGATCGCGCCGGTCTGCTCGCCGATGGCGAGCATGTGCACGGCCATGGCCGGGAATACCGCGGTCTCCTTCAGGGAGTCGGTGATGAACCCGCCCTCCAAGACCCGCTCGCGAGCGGCGTTCACGGCGCGCTCGATAATGACGTTGTTGGAGATCCGCGACAACGTCTCCAGGGCCTCGTTGATCGGGACGCCGGCGGCCTGCATGGTGGCGAGCGTGCGCATGAAGCGCGCCACCGCCCCCTTCAAGACGACCTCGCCCATGATCGGGAGCTTGAGCGAGATGCGGTCGACCTGGGTCCGGAAGCCCAGGCTTTTGCGATAAGCCATGATGAAGGCCCAAACCACGGCGATGGGAATGAACACCACGAGATACCAGTGGCCGCGCATCCAGTTCGAGATCGTGATGACCGCCTGAGTGAGCGCCGGAAGGGTCGCCCCGAAGCTGTCGAAGAGATGGGCGAAGACCGGGATCACGAAGATCATGAGGATGGAGGTGACGAGCAGCATCACGGTGATGATCGATGCCGGATAGATCATCGCCGAGCGGATCTTCTTTTGCAGGGCGAGCGTCTTCTCGCGATAGTCGGCGAGCCGCA
>DAHWGZ010000137.1 GCA_027335965.1 Acidiferrobacter sp. | reverse complement strand
TCGTCGAAAACGGCCTCGTGGACCTGTCGTCGCTCATGGCCTCGGCGGTGTCGGGTACGAGCGGGGCCGGGCGGGGGGCCCATGTGCCGATGTTGTTGGCCGAGGCCGCGGAGTCGGTGCGGGCCTATAACGTGAGCGGTCACCGCCACCAGCCGGAGATCGCCCAGGGGCTTGCGCGGATGGCCGGCCAATCGGTCGAGTTCGTATTCGTGCCGCACCTCGTGCCCATGATCCGCGGCATGCACGCGACCCTCTATGCGCGGCTGAAGGACCCGTCCGTCGACCTCCAGGCGCTCTATGAGACGCGTTACCGAGATGAGCCGTTCGTCGATGTCCTGCCGGCCGGCGGGCACCCGGAGACGCGCGCCGTGCGCGGCACCAACCTCTGCCGCCTCGCGGTCCACAGGCCCAAGGGCACGGACAAGGTGGTGATCTTGAGCGCCATCGACAATCTCACCAAGGGCGCGAGCGGCCAGGCGGTGCAGAACCTGAATCTGATGTACGGCTTCGAGGAGACGGAGGGGCTCGACGATATCGCGCTCTTCCCCTAGGTTGTCGTGTCCGGCTGACCCGCTATACTCCCCCGAGTTTCCGTGGAGGTGTCGTGGTAAACCATATCGGTGATCTCGTGGTAAGGCGGCGCGTCTCGCCTGTCGTGCGTTACGGGCTGATCGCCGCGGGTGTCGTCTTCGTCGTTCTGGGCGGCGCCGGGTTGTTCTGGTGGGGCGAGTCGGTGGCAGGCTTCGACGTCGGCCGCGCGGCCCATGACGAGGTGCGGGCGCGCACGCGCATTGCCCGCTTGCGGCACGACGTAAAAAGGCTTTCGGCGCAACTCGCGATGAGCAAGCGTTTGCTCCAGTCGGGAAACGTCGCCTACGCCGCGCTGTCCGCGGCGCTGAAGAAAAGCGATGAAAAGCGCATGCACCTCAAGGAGCGCGTCGGTTTCTACCAGACCGTCCTGGGGGCCTCGAAGGCCGCGAAGGGTCTCGAGATCGACAGTTTCCAGGTGGTCCGCGCGCAGTCGGGCTGGCGATATCGGCTGGTCTTGGTGCAGCCGTTCGCGGCCGATCGTTGGAGCTATGCGCGCGTGCGCCTCACCGTTCAGGGCCAAGGGGCTGGCCGTTCGTCGGGCGCTGCCACCGCAAGCCTTGTTGACACGCTCCGCAATGTACACTTTAAATACTTCGACGAGGTTCGCGGGGCGTTCAAGCTGCCCGCGAACGTCATTCCGCACAAAGTCATGGTCCGGGTCGTGTCGGGCGGGCAGGTCGTCACGCACAGTTATCCGTGGCCGAACCCGGCGTCCCCGGGCCCCCGCGAATGAGGATACGCATCATGCTGGAGAAGATGGGAAAGAAGTCGGGCGAAAAGCCCTGCAACACGATAGACACCTTGATCGGCGAACAGACTCAGATCACCGGCAACCTGATGTTTTCCGGCGGCCTGCGCATCGACGGCAAGGTCCACGGAGACATTACCGCGCAGGGCGACGGCAGCACCCTGATCTTGAGCGAGCGTGGCGAGGTGACGGGAAACATCAAGGTCCCGCATCTCATCATCAACGGGACGATCAAGGGCAATGTCCATTCATCGGAATGCGTGGAGCTGCAGGCCAAGGCCGAGATTACGGGCGACATGACCTACAAGAGCCTGGAGATGGCGCTTGGCGCGACGGTCAATGGCGGGCTCATCCATGAGGCAGAGAAGGGGACGCCGAAACTGAAGGCCATAGGCGCCTCCGATCCGGTCATATCCTAGCCCCGTTTGACCGCGCCCCCGGGCGCGCGGATAATGGTACGCAGCGAATTCATGAGGATTCATCAGTATGACTGAAGCCGTTGCCACCGAGATGCCGAGCCCTTTGAACTTCACCGACAGCGCCGCCCTCAAGGTGAAAGAGCTGATCGCCGAGGAAAACAACCCAGCGTTGATGCTGCGGGTGTTTGTTTCGGGCGGCGGTTGCTCGGGCTTCCAGTACGGGTTTACGTTCGACGAGAACGCCAATGAGGACGATGCCCGCATCGACAAGGGCGGCGTCACCTTGCTCGTCGATCCCATGAGCTTTCAGTATCTGGCGGGCGCCGAGATCGATTACCAAGAGGGTCTCGACGGGGCCCAGTTCGTCATCAAGAACCCGCAGGCGAAGAGCACCTGCGGATGCGGGTCGTCATTTTCGGTATAGCATAAAGCCGGATCGACCGCGGTTCACGAAGGCCCCTCCTGCGAGGGGCCTTCGCTTTTTGCACCGCTCACGCGGGATAAAGGGCGCCCAGCACCACCGGATGACGGGCGCCGGTGACCGATGGGAGATTGCCGGGGCGCCCGGCCTTTGCCTCGCGGGCAAGCCAAGCAAAGGCGGTGGGCTCGACCAGCTGCGGATCGAGGCCCAGGCGGGCGGTGGTCTCGACGGGGACCGTAAGGCGCGATGCGAGCGCCGCCATGAGCACCGGGTTCGCGGTGCCGCCGCCGCACAGGTAGACCTCTTGCGGGGCCAGCGGGGCCAGCGCCTCGGCGATCGTGTCGGCGGTAAGGGCGACGAGCGTCGCCTGCACGTCGGCGGCGCGCGGATTCTGGCCGAGCCGCCGCAGCCGCTCATCGAGCCATTCCGAGGTGAAGTGCTCGCGCCCGGTGCTCTTGGGCGGCGGGGCCGCGAAATACGGATCCTCCTTCAGAAGCCCCAATAGCGCGTCCTGTACCTGCCCGCAAGCCGCCAGGCGCCCATCGGTATCCTGGGGTTCGCCGGTGTGTCGTCGGGCCCAGCCGTCGAGCAGGGCGTTACCAGGTCCGGTGTCGAAGCCCTGCGTGGCGCCTTGCGCGGCGGCGGGGATGACGGTGATGTTGGCGATGCCGCCCACGTTGACGATCGCGCGGGTGCGCGCGGCATGGGCAAAGAGCCAGCGATGGAAGGCCGGCACGAGCGGCGCCCCCTGGCCGCCCGCGGCCATGTCCCGGCGCCGGAAATCGGCGACCGTGTCGATGCCGGTGTGTTCAGCGATGCGCGCCGGGTTGCCGATCTGCAGGGTGAAGGCATGCGGCCCGCGCGGCCGGTGGCGGATGGTCTGCCCATGCGAGCCTATGGCGGCAATGTCGGCGGCCGCAAGCCCGGCCTTGCGGTGGACCTCGCGGCTCGCCGCCGCGAATATCTCCGCCAGTTCCTCCTCAAGCACGCCCAGGCGCTCGATCTCGTTCTCTCCCGGGACCATGAGCGCCAGCAGGCGCTGTCGCAGGGGTTCCGGGTAGGGCTGGTAGCAGTGTGCGGCCATCAGGACCCGCGGCGCGTCTTCGTCGAAGCGCACGCACACGGCGTCCACGCCATCCGCGCTCGTGCCCGACATGAGCCCGATATAGTGGTGCGCGCTGGTCTCTCTGCTGCCCGGCATGGCCGCTATGTTAACCTTGGCGCTGCCAAAGGAGGTAGTGATCGTGAAGGCAGCCATAGAGGATGCGCTGTCCATCATCCGGATGGGCACCGCCGACATCGTTTCCGAGCCGGAGTTGCGCGAAAAACTCGCCACCGGCCGGCCGTTGCGCATCAAGGCCGGCTTCGATCCCACCGCCCCCGACCTGCATCTTGGGCACACCGTGCTTTTGCGCAAATTGCGCCAGTTTCAGGACCTCGGGCATATCGTCCTGTTTCTGATCGGCGACTTCACGGGGCGGATCGGCGATCCCACCGGCAAAAATGCCACGCGGCCGGCGCTTTCGGCCGAGGATGTGGCGCGTAATGCCGGCAGCTACGAGCAGCAGGTCTTCAAGATCCTCGACCGCTCGCGCACCGAGGTGGTGTTCAATTCCCAATGGATGGCGGGTCTCGGGACTTACGAGCTCGTGCGGCTGGCCTCGCATTACACCGTGGCGCGCCTTTTGGAACGAGACGATTTCGCAAAACGCTACGCCGATCATCAGCCGATCGCCGTCCACGAGTTCCTCTATCCCCTCATCCAGGGCTACGATTCCGTGGCGCTGCGCGCCGACGTCGAGCTGGGGGGCACGGACCAGCGTTTCAACCTGCTCGTGGGCCGCGAGCTCCAGCGCGTCTATGGCCAGTCCCCACAGGTCGTCATCACGCTCCCCATTCTCGAGGGCACCGACGGGGTCCAGAAGATGTCCAAGTCCTTGGGCAACGCCATTGGCGTATCCGACGAGGCCGACGCCATGTTCGGCAAGCTCATGTCGATCTCCGACACGCTGATGTGGCGGTATTTCGCGCTTTTGTCGCTGCGTCCGCAAATTGAGCTAGACGAGCTCCGCCGATCTGTGGATAATGCCGCCAACCCAAGGGACGTGAAACTCGCGCTAGCCCATGAGCTCGTAGCGCGGTTCCATGGCGTTGCCCAAGCCGATCACAGCCAGGAACGATTTCTGACTGTTTTTAGCCGAAAGGCTTTACCGGAGACCATCGATGAGCGTATGCTTGTCGTCCCTTCGGAAGGGCTTGGGATAGCGCAGGCGCTGAAGAGCGCGGGCCTGGTCGAGTCGAGTTCCGAGGGTTTGAGACTCATCCGTCAAGGCGGGGTCAAGGTGGACGGGGAACGTGCCGTTCAAACCCTGATCTTTCAGCCGGACACGGTGAGGTTGGTACAGATCGGAAAACGTCGTTTCTTGCGATTGCAGTTTCGTAAAAAAGGCGCTTGACGGACCGAACCAACTGCGTATAATGCGCGTCTCTTCCAAGGGTGCCTTGGAAATGTTCTTTAAAAAATAGGATCAAGTAATTTGTGTGGGCGCTTTTGTCGAGCCGGGTCTTCAATGAAAGACCGGTCGATAGTCGCAAGATTGTCGATCAAAAGATTTGTCCCCTTAAGGGACTTCAAGCTTTGCAATTGGAGAGTTTGATCCTGGCTCAGATTGAACGCTGGCGGC
>DAHWGZ010000136.1 GCA_027335965.1 Acidiferrobacter sp. | reverse complement strand
GGCCGGCCGGGGCGAGCCCCGGCCGGCCGCCCCGCGGCGGGGGCTACCCTTGGCGCAAATGGGCGGCAAAGAACGCCAGGGTGCGCTTCCAGGCAAGCTCGGCGGCCGCCGGATCGTAGCCAAGCGGCGGCAGGTTCATGGAATCGGCCTCCTCGTTCGCGAACGCGTGCTTGGCGTCGTAACGGTGGAATTCGAAGCCTACGCCGGCGGCCTTCAGGCTCGCCTCCAGGGCATCGACCCCGGCGATGGCGAAGAACTGATCCTGAGTCGCCCAATGACCGAGCAGCGGCGCCTTGATGCGCGCGGCGTCGACGTATTCGAGCGGCGGATAGCCGTACCACGTGACATTGGCGTCGCTCTCGGGCACGAAGGTCGCGGCCAGCACGGCAAGCGCCCCGCCCATGCAGTATCCGCTGACACCCGCCTTCGCGCTGCCGGTCGCCTTCAGGTATTGCACGGCGCCACGGACGTCCTGGCTCGCGGCATCGGCAAAATCGAGCCCGCTCATGAGGTGCTCGGCCTCCTTGGCCTCCATCGTCACCTGGCCGCGATAAAGATCCGGCACGAGCGCCCGGTAGCCGGCCTCGGCGAGGCGCTCGGCGACGCCCTTGATCTGGTCGTTGATGCCCCACCACTCCTGGATCACGACGATCCCGGGCGCCTTGCCGCCGGAGGCCGGCGCCGCCAGATAACCCTCGCACGGGCCGCCGTCCGGCCGCTTGAAACTGATCATTTCCCCCATGACAACCTCTCTCTTTTTCCATGAATTGTTCGATCGACGAATCCCGTCCGAAGGCGATGGCCGCGGCCTCGGATCATCGCGGGCCGCGCAAGGCCTGGTCCTGGTCGCGGCCCTTGGCCCTTAAGGCGCGGGATCCCCGCGTCAAGGCCCTCGCGCGCCTGCCGGACAGGGACTTCTAGGCGCGCGCCACCAAGGTTTCGTAGAGCGCCTGATAGCGCCGCGCGCTCGCCGCCCACGAGAAATCCCGATCCATGCCGGCGCGCATGATGCGCGTCCAGCACGGGGGGTTGCGATAGCACGCGAGCGCCTGCTCGATGGCCTCCCACAGCGCGTCGCTGGTGGGTTCCGCGAACAGAAAGCCGCTGCCCTCGCAGCCGCCGGGCGTGACGCCGCGGATGGTATCGGCAAGCCCGCCCGTGGCGCGCGCCACGGGCGGCGTGCCATAGCGCTGGCTGTACATCTGGTTCAGCCCGCACGGCTCGAACCGCGAGGGCATGAGGAAGGCATCGGCGCCGGCCTCGATTTCGTGGGCGAGCCCCTCATCGAATCCGACGCGCACCGACACCGCGCCACGCTGGCGCGCGGCGAGCGCGCGCAGCGCATCCTCGAGCCCGCGCTCGCCGGTGCCGAGCACGACCAGCTGACCGCCCACGCCCGCCAGGCGGTCACCCACCTCGGCGACGAGATCGATGCCCTTCTGCCAGGTGAGCCGGCCGACCAGGCCGAACAACGGCCGCGCCGGATCGATGGCGAGATCGAAGCGGCGCTGCACGGCCTCCTTGTCGGTGCCCTTCGCCGCCAGGTGGTCGCGGTCATAGCACGCCCGGATCAGCGGGTCGTCGGCCGGATTCCAGGCGCGGTCATCGATGCCGTTTACGATCCCCACCAGCTGATCGCGGCGGCGCGTCAGAAGCCCGTGCAGCCCACACCCTTGCGCCTCCTCCTGGATCTCGCGCGCGTAGGTGGGGCTGACCGTGGTCAGAAGGTCGGCATAATGCAATCCGGCCTTCAAGAACGACAAGCGCCCATAGAACTCCGCGCCCTCCACGGCAAACACCTCGGGGGGCAGGTGCAGGGCATCCACCATCTCCCGCGGGAAAAGCCCCTGGAAGGCGAGGTTGTGGATGGTCATGACCGAGGGCGATGGGCGCGGCAGGGCCCTCTTCAGCCACAACGGCCCGAGGCCCGCCTGCCAGTCGTGCCCATGAAAGACATCCGGACGCCACAAGAGCGGCGTCTCGTCGGAGGCGAGCGTGGCGGCGATGCGCGCGAAAAGCCCGAAGCGCCGGGCGTTGTCCGGCCAATCCCGCCCCTCGCTGCCCTGATAAGGCCCCCCATCGCGCCCAAAAAGCCACGGGGCATCGATCAGGTAGGCGTGGATGCCCGACGGCAAGGACGCCTCGCGCACGAGCGCGCCGAGCACCGTGGCGCATGCCGGCGCCTCGCCCACCTCGCGGCGGATGGAGCGATAAAAGGGCAGGCACACGCGGACATCGAGGCCCAGGGCTGCGAGCGCCGGAGGCAGGGCCGCGACCACATCCGCAAGCCCCCCGGTCTTCACCCATGGGGCGCACTCCGAGGCCACGAACAGCACGCGGAGCGGACGGCCGACGTCGGCCGCCCCGCTGGCCGCCCCGCTGGCCGCGTCGGCGGTCAGCGGGGCCGGGGAAGGCGCCGCCTTGCGCGGACCCGCCGCCGTCTTACTGAAACGCGCCACCGATCGCCATCCGCTGGCCGGTGGCCAACGATTTCAGATAACTCACGAGATCGACCATGGTCGCGCCCGAAAAGGCCGGCGCGCGCCCCTTGATGCCGTCCTTGACGCAGTGCTGGATCTGGTCTTCGAGGGTCACGATGCGATGGGACTTGGCGCTATAGCGAGGGAACACGGCCGCGGCATTGCGCAGACTGGGGATGCGCCGACCATCGGCGAGCACCCCCCGCGTGCGCCCGCCGTGGACATGACAGGTCGCGCAGCTCATGAATCGCGCATGCGAGCGCGAACGCCCCATGTCCGCGAACGCGCTCGCGGCATTGGCCACCGGCCTCACATGGCTGCCGAAGCTGTCGTCCTGGAAGAGGCGCGCGCCGCGCGCCACCGCCTGGGCCAGGACCGGTGGCAAGGCCGCGTACGCGACGCCGGTCCCTATCAGGGCGGCCGCCGCAAGCCCCCGGCGCGCCCGGCGCGCGATGCCGTGATGATCCATATCCCTTCCTCCGTCATGATGGCCATGGGTATCGGCAAGCGCCTGTCCGAAGACATCGCCGGTCCCGCCGGGCGCGCACGCGACTGCCCGTCACAAGATGATCGGTGGAATGGCCTGCCGTCCGCGCTCGGGGCGCGTGCCGGGGCGGCTCGAGGCCCGCCCCGGCCAAGGCTTACCTGCGGCGGCCTCCTCCTTGGAGGGCACCCAGGATCTCGAGCAGCGCCATGAACAGGTTCAGGACGTCCAGATAGAGGCCCACGGCGATGATCACCGGACGGGTCTCGCCGCCGTTGATCATGCGGCTCGTGTCGAACAGCACGAGCCCCGAGAACACGAGCAGGGCCATGCCGGCGATGACGAGCTGCAGGCCCGCCATGTGGAAGAACATGTTGGCAAGCGACGCGAGCACCACGATCACGAGCCCGGTCATGAGGAAGCCGCCGAGATAGTTGAAATTGCGGCGCGACACGAGCGCGTAGAGCGACAGGCTCCCGAATATGACCGCGGTCCCGAGCAGGGCCTCGGCGACGATGGTCGGGCCGGCCGGCATGCGCAAATAAAGGCCGATCACGGGGCCGAGCGAGAGTCCCATGAGGCCCGTGAATACGAATACCAGCGGCACCGCCATGGGGCTGTTGCGCCCGCCGGTCCACTGAACGGCAAACAGGCTCACGAATGCCGCGATCATGATCATGATCGGGTGCTGATAGGCAAACGCGGCGCGCATGCCGATCACCGCCGTAAACGTGCTGAAAAGCAGCGTTGCGGCCAGCAGCAGGTAGGTCCTGTGGATGACGGTGGTGACTGCGTAACCACCCTGATAACCCGTGGACGGCGAATCCGGGAACAGATTAGAACGAGCCATTCTGGCCCTCCTTACCGTGGAAACGGCATAAACGTATCATGAGCTCACACCCCCTACCATAACATACTTGCGCTCGGATCATGTGCGCCCGGCTAGACAAGGCGCTCCACGGCGTGCAGCACCACCGCCACGACGATGCCGATCAGCCCGACCCAGAAGAACACCCACACCAGGGCAAACAGGATATGCATCACCAATAGCACGGCCCATGCCACCAGTAGGACCAGGCCCACGGCCATGAACGTATGTTTCAGATTCCTCACCGCGCCCCTCCCCCTGGGTCCACCGCCTGTCCCGTTATATGGGGCCTGCGCGCCCGCGCGTCAAGGGCGCGGCCCCGGGCCGCATTGGGGCGTGATCGGGGCCCGTTCCCCATCGTGGTGCGCGCGCGCCTTCGGCCATGCCCCAAGGACGCGCCTCATGCCTTGGCACAATGGTTGCTCGAGGGAGCTCAGGATAGACGGTCCCATGGCGGCCTGCCTGGGCCGCTCCAGACGCCATCCCCTCAAGGAGTCATGCATGAACAACCCTGTCTGCGGGAGGCCCCGCCTGGTCGTGGTCGGCAACGGCATGGCCGGCATGCGCGCCGTCTTGGAACTGCTCGCCATGGCCCCCGGCCACTACGACATCACGGTCTTCGGGGACGAGCCGCACCCCAACTACAACCGTATCCTGTTGTCGCCGGTATTGGCCCGCGAAATGGCCTTCGAGGACACCATTCTGAACGACCGGGCGTGGTACCAGGCGCACGGGATCACCCTCCATGCCGGGCAGGCGGTGACACGCATCGACCGCGCGCGCAGGCTCGTGCACGCCGCGGACGGCACGGTCGCCCGCTATGACCGCCTGCTGCTGGCGCTCGGCTCCACACCTTACGTCCCGGACATCCCGGGCGCGCATCTCGACGGTGTCATGACCTATCGGACCATAGAAGATGTCCGCGCCATGCACACCCTGCCGGCCGGCGCCCGTGCGGTCATCATAGGCGGCGGTCTGCTCGGTCTCGAGGCCGCCTACGGCCTGCTCACGCAAGGCGTGCAGGTCACCGTC
>DAHWGZ010000135.1 GCA_027335965.1 Acidiferrobacter sp. | reverse complement strand
TCGAACTTGCGTTCCGCAGACGGCCAGACCAGAATCGTAAGAAGATCATGGCGTGTCATGACATCGTGGCGCAGGTTTCAAGTCGGAGGCATTTATGAAAACCGGTTCTCCACCAGACAATGAACTCGAGACCATGGGCGACGCCTATCGCGAGCTCTTGGAAAAGGCTTTGCACAAGGCCCGCGAAGGCGGGAGCAGCCTCTATCATCTGCTGGGCGGGGGCGGCCATTCCCGGTCCGCGGGAGAGGGCCACAGCGATGTGGCCGAGCTCGAGCGCTCGGTGCGCCGCGACCTGACGGACGCCGCTCGCTACCGGCATGAGACCGGCCGTGACCTGCGTGACTGGCTGGGCTTCGATGTTGCCCGCATCGAACGCGGTTTCTGGGAGGTCTTTTCCGAGGCCGCCGATCAGACGCTGCTGACGCTCCACGAAATACGCCTGCAGGCGAACGCCAGCGAATACCATACCGGAGAGACGGTGGGGCTTGGCACCCTCGTCTGCGACCACTGCCATGAGCGCCTGCACTTCTCCGCGGCCGGGCACATCCCGCCCTGCCCACGATGTGGCGGCACACGCTTTCACAGATCCGTGACCAGCGCGCCCCTGGGCTGAGGGCGCGGCCTCGGCCCACCTCTGGGCGCGGGTGCAAGCCTGCTATCGGCGTATAGACCGCGCCAGCCCCGATGCCCGCGCACACCTGCCACGCGGACCCGGAGACCGCAGTCGACGGCCGGTGCCCGACGGCGCTAGTGCGTACGCTCCGCCTCACCGCCCATGGGGCTTGGGTTATCGAGATTGACCGTGAAGTCCGAGCCCGGGTGCTCGGTCATGATCTCAAGATAGGCCTTCTTGCTCACCTCATCATCGAAGTAGATCTTCAGGGCATTGGGCCCGGCCCCTTCCATGACAAAGGGGTGTCCTTCCAGATTCGTAAGGGTGTGTCCGGTAATGGGATCGGTTCGCTCGGTACGCATGGTCGCCTCCGTTCTTCTAAAAGAGGAGAAACCTACGATATTCAGAGTGGCTATAAACGTTTTGGCTGACGCTGTCAATGATTTGCGACAAGCGACGCGCCACAGGGGCCCCATCCCGACCAAAGGCCCGCTCGCCACCCCGGCGCCTGGTCCCACGCGAACGCCGGCCTTAAGGATACGAATCGGCGCCATGGCGCCTCCGGCGTCCGGCACAGCAAACAGGCGGCCGATCGGCTAGCATAGAAGGGTGGCCCCGGCCACGACGAGGATATTCAGCCATGACCCAGAGTGATCTAATCCGCTTTTTCGCCACCATCGACGTTCAGGATATCGCCCTGGTAGGTGGCAAGAACGCCTCGCTCGGCGAACTCTATCGGCATCTCACGTCCGAGGGCGTGCGCATCCCCAACGGCTTTGCCGTGACCACCGAGGCCTACCGCCGGCACCTCGCGGCCGCGGGCGGGGTGCCGGCCGTGCGGGCCCTGTTCGAGGGCCTCGACCCCCGCGATGTCGGCGATCTGGCGCGCCGCGCGGCGGCCGCGCGGCGCCTACTCACCGATACCCCACTCGCTTCTGAGCTGCGCGCCGCCATCCTCGAGGGCTATAAGGTTCTAAGAAAGGAGTACGGAGAGGATGTGTCGCTCGCGGTACGGTCCTCAGCCACCGCCGAAGACCTCCCCACGGCAAGCTTCGCCGGCCAGCACGACAGTTACCTCGCGATTCGCGGCGAGCAGGCCCTGCTCGACGCCTGCCGGCGCTGCTTTGCGAGCCTCTTCAACGACCGCGCCGTGCACTACCGTCTCGAGCAGGGACTGGGGGCCGCCGACGCGGCGCTGTCGGTCGGGGTCATGAAAATGGTGCGCTCCGACCTGGCCGCCTCCGGCGTCATGTTCTCGCTCGACACCGAATCCGGCTTTCGCGACGTGGTATTCATTACCGGTTCCTACGGTCTCGGCGAGACCGTAGTGCAGGGGGCGGTGGTGCCGGATGAGTTCTATGTCTTCAAGCCGACCTTCGAGGCCGGCAGGCGCGCGGTGCTGCGCCGCTCGCTGGGCGCGAAGACCGTCAAGATGGTCTACGCCGGGGACGGCCCGCAGACCACCACGCGCACCGTGCCGGTGCCCGATGAGGACCGCGCGCGCTTTTGCCTGAGCGACGAAGACGTCTTGACGCTCGCTGACATGGCCATCAAGGTCGAGCGCCACTACAGCCGTCGGGCCGGACAGCCACGGCCCATGGACATGGAGTGGGCCTTGGACGGTGAGGATGGGGCCTTGTACCTCGTGCAGGCGCGTCCCGAGACCGTGGTCTCGCGGGTTGCCGGCAACGTGCTCGAGGAATACCGCCTGCGCGGCGCCGGCAAGCTCCTCGCAAGCGGCCGCGCGATCGGCGCGCGCATAGGGTCAGGTCAGGTGCGCGTAATCGCCGATACCGGCCACTTGGCCGAATTCCGCGATGGCGAGGTGCTGGTGGCCGAGGACACCACCCCTGACTGGGAGCCGGTGATGGCGCGCGCCGGCGCGATTGTCACGCGTCACGGTGGGCGCACCTGTCATGCCGCGATCGTGGCGCGCGAGCTCGGCGTGCCGGCGGTGGTCGGCGTCGACGCCGGCTTCGAGACCCTCGCGACCGGCAACCTAGTCACGGTGTCGTGCGCCGAGGGCGAGGTGGGCCGCATCTACGAGGGCACGGTCCCCTTCGATGTCGTGCGCACGGATCTGAGCACCCTGCCGCGTCCGGCCACCCGCATCCTGATCAACATCGGCAATCCGGCGGTGGCCTTCGATACGAGCCGCCTACCCAACGACGGCGTGGGACTCGCGCGCATGGAATTCATCATCAACGAGTCGATCGGCATCCACCCCATGGCGATCGCGCACCCCGAGCGCATCGAGGACCCCGAGGTCGCCCGCGAGCTTGCCCGGCGCACGCGCGGCTACGAGAGCCCCTCGCGCTTTTTCATAGAACGCCTGTCCGAGGGCATCGCCACCATCGCCGCGGCGTTCTACCCAAAGCCCGTGATCGTGCGGCTCTCGGACTTCAAGAGCAACGAGTACGCGGCGCTCATCGGCGGGCGCGCCTTCGAGCCGGTGGAGGCCAATCCCATGCTGGGCTTTCGGGGGGCGGCGCGGTACCTGCACCCGGCCTATGCCGACGGCTTCGCGCTCGAGTGCGCGGCCGTGCGCCGGGTGCGCGAGGACATGGGGCTTGGCAATGTGCGCATCATGGTGCCATTCTGCCGCCGGGTGGAAGAGGGCCAGGCGATCGTCGCGCGCCTCGCCGAACTCGGGCTCGGGCGCGGGGACCATGGCCTCGCCCTCTATCTCATGTGCGAGATCCCAAACAACGTCCTGTCGATCGACGCCTTCGCGCAAGACTTCGATGGGTTTTCCATAGGAACAAACGATTTAACCCAACTGACCCTCGGCGTCGACCGCGACTCGGCGATCGTCGCCTCCTCCTATGATGAACGCGACCCGGGGGTGAAGACCCTGATTCGGCTCGCCGTGGAGGGTTGCCGGCGCAACGGCCGCTACTCGGGCCTATGCGGCCAGGCCCCCTCCGATTATCCCGAAATCGCCGAATTTCTGGTCGAGCTTGGCATCGATTCGATGAGCCTGAATCCGGATGCGGTACTGGCCGTCACGCGCCACGTCCTCGAGATCGAGCGCCGTCTCGGCCGGGCCCCGCGACCCGCCTCAGGGGACGGCGCGCACGACCCCCAATAACCGGCCGGTGCCGTGCTCCACCACCGGCCATTCGCCATCCGGCTCGCCGCGCAGGCGCCCCTCCACCTCATCGGGTCCTGCGCCCTCGCCGAGCGCCGCCACCGGCTCCACGAGGTCATAGGCGGCGGCCGCGGACAGGATCGGCGACAGGCGCCCGGGGCGCAGGGCCCGCGCGCGGCCGATGCGGCCCAGGAGGCCGCCCTTCTCGTCGACCACATACACGTAGCCCGCGCCATCCGGGGTCTCGAGGATGCGCGTCAGGACCTGGGCGTAGTCGGCGGCGGCGCTGATGATGCCCACCTTGTCGGTGAACCAGGGGGCGAGCGCGGGCAGCGGCCGCGCGGGCGCCGCATGCGCCCCCGAACGCCCGGCGTAGATCTTCCCCGAATAGACGGAGCGCGTCTCCAGGCGCCTTGCCGTGAGCACCGCCACGGTCACCGACGCGATCATCGGGACCATGAGGCTCACCACGTGATGAGTGAGCTCGGCAAACAGGATGAAGGCCGAAAGCGGGGCCTGCATGGTCACGGCGATGGCGGTCACGGCGCCGACCAGGGCACAGGCCTCGACCGAGGTCCCGGGCGAGACCAGCACCCACAAGCGACCGGCAAGGCCGCCCATGATCGCGCCGAAGGTGAGGCTCGGGGTAAAGAGCCCGCCAGGGACCCCGGAGGCGAGACACGCGGCGGTCGCGAGCGGCTTTAGGATCACGAGCGCCGCGAGCAGCGGCAAGGCCAGCGCCCCGTCGAAGATCTCCTGCGTCACGTCCTTGCCGTTTCCGAGCAGCTGCGGGTAGCGGATCGCCGCGAATCCGAGAATCGTGAACACGACAAGCGGCATGATCATGAACACGCCGCGCTTGGGCTTCAGGCGATCCGCCCATATGACCATGCGGATGAAAACCACGGAACCAAGACCAAAGAGCGGTCCGCATATCAGCGCCCAGATGATGAGCGCCATATGCGTGGCGTGCGAGACCACGGTGTAGGTCGGACGGTCCGGCAGGATCATCCATGACGCCCAGGTGGCCACGAACGCCGATGTCAGGGCCGGCAGCATGAGCGGCAGCGTAAGCGACCCCAAAAGCACCTCGAGGGAAAAGAACGCCCCGCCCAGCGGGACATTGTAGACCGCGCCCATGGCCGCCCCCGCGCAGCACGCCACGAGCAGGCGGCCCTCGGCCGA
>DAHWGZ010000134.1 GCA_027335965.1 Acidiferrobacter sp. | reverse complement strand
TACGAATGCTGGAAGGCCAAGGCCGACCCCGTCGAATGGGCCAAGGAGCACAAGGAATTCGCCGGGGCCTTCGAGTCCTTCCCGCATGACGCCGACACGCTCTACCCGGGCTGGCGCGACAAGATCGGCTCCCACCGCTAACACGCCCGCGAGCCGATCGCAAAACGACGGCGGGCCGGAGACTCCTTGCGCGAGCCTCCGGCCCCCGCACCCGGCGGCTTTTCGTTTGACAAGCGAGGAAATCGGCGCATGAACCAAGGCGATTCGCTCAAGGATTACCGCGTCAACCACGAACCCTACTATCGCCCCCAGGCCGACGAGATAGCGCTGTTCACGGCCGCCTATGAAAGGCGGCTGCCGGTCATGATCAAGGGACCCACCGGCTGCGGCAAGTCGCGTTTCGTGGAATACATGGCCTGGCGGCTAGGCAAGCCCTTACTCACCGTGGCCTGCAACGAGGACATGACGGCCGCGGACCTGGTCGGACGCTGGCTGCTCGATCGCGATGGCACGCGCTGGCAGGACGGGCCCCTGACGCAGGCCGCCCGCCATGGGGCGATCTGTTATCTGGACGAGATCGTCGAGGCCCGCCAGGACAGCACGGTCGTCATTCATCCGCTCACCGACCATCGCCGCCAACTGCCGCTGGACAAGAAGGGCGAGCTCATAAAGGCGCACCCGGACTTCCAGTTGGTCATCTCCTACAACCCCGGCTACCAATCGCTGGTAAAGGATTTGAAGCCGTCCACCAAACAGCGATTCACGGCCTTTCGCTTCGACTATCCGTCGGCGGACGTGGAGGCCGAGATCCTGGCGCGCGAAGCCGGCGTCGATCCGGGGCTTGCATTGCGGCTCATCGGGGTGGCGGAGGGCGCGCGCCGGCTGAAGGGCCACGGGCTCGACGAGGGCATATCCACGCGCCTCCTGGTTTATGCCGCATCCCTCATGGCCGACGGGATCGCGGCGAGGCACGCCTGCCGCATGGCGCTGGTGGACCCGCTGACCGATGACGACGATATCCGCGCCACGCTGGAACACGCCATCGATGCCTTGTTCGGCTGATTCCGGCGCGACATCCCCGGCGGCGCCGTCCCAGGACGACATCGACACCTGGCGGCAACGGCTCGATTGCGCCTTCGCGCCCGTGCAATCGATGTTCGCCGACCGCCTGCGGGCCGCGCGCGCGTGCCTCGGCGAGGCCGACCTGGCCGCCTACATCGAGGCCGCGCGCCTGCTCTGCAAACTGGGGCGCGGGGCGCAGCCGGTTCTGGCCTTTCTGGAGGCGTGGCCGGCCGTTGCCGTCCGTATCGGCCCTCAACACCTCGAGCCCCTCATGGCCTGGGTGCGGCAAATCCAGCGCACGCCCAACGGCGATGCCCTCGGCATGTTCTTCGAGACGCTCCCGGCGGTGGCCGACGCCCTGGGTCGCGATACGCCGCTTGCGGATTACCTTAACCTCCTGGCGGAGGTCGCGGAACGCAGCACCGCCTCCCTCCACGGCCACCACGCGATCCTCCCAAGCCACGCCTTGCCCGAACTTATGCGCGCGGCGCCCGAACGGCTGCGGCAGGTGCGCCTCGAGGGTCTGCGCGCATGGGTGGAGCATGGCCTGCGGCATTACGCCGGGCACCCGCAGCGGCAGGCCGATTACTTGGCGATGCGCCTGGCCGACAGCCGGGCGATATTCCAGAGCCAGCGCGGCGGGACCCTGCTGCGCGCGCACGAACGCCAGATGGACCTGTATCTGCGCGCCTGCTGGGATGATCCGGTGCCGATCCTCCCCTACTCCGAGGCCTTCGACACGCTGCGCAGGCCGCAGCCCCACGCCGATGCCCTCGGGCTGCACCTCCCCGACCTGTGCGCAGACCGCCCGGGCGTGCGCGGCCCCGATCAGTATCGGCTGATCGTGGCGCACCTCGCCGCCCATCGGCGCTTGACTCAAGCCCTGTTCGCCGACAACTGGAGCCCGTTTCAGCGCCTTGCCATCGAATGCCTCGAGGATGCGCGCATCGACACCTGGCTCATCCGCCGTTTCCCGGGCCTGCGCAAGCCGCTGCTTGCGCTTCACCCCCGCCCCCGGGAAGGGGCCTGCGACCCCGCGCGGGAATCGTGCATTCGCCATCGCCTGACCATGCTCTCGCGCGCCATCCTGGATCCGGAACATGGCTACCATGACCCCCTCCTCAGGAAATTCGTGGACGACTTCCATGAGCGACTCGCCCATGGCGACGGCGACACCCGGGGGATGGCGGAGTTGGCCACCGAATACATCATTCGAACCCGGCTGCCCAGCGATACCTTCGCCAGCATCCACTTTGCGGAGACCGAGGTGCCATACCGCGATGACAACCGTCATCTGTGGCGCTTCATCGATGCGGGCGAAGAGGCTGACGATGCCGCCACGGCGCCCGCGAGGGTGCTGGCCGCGCCGATCACCCATCGCTACCCGGAATGGGATTACACGGCCCAAGACTATCTCCCCGACCACGTCACCCTGCACGAACGTCTCCATGCGCGCGGCCCGGCCGACGAGATCGAGCGTCTCCTGCAGAAAAATGCCGTGCTGGCGAAACGCCTGACGCGCATCCTGGACCAGATCAAACCCCAGGACCGCGAGCGGCTACGCCGCCAGGAGGACGGGGCCGAACTGGACCTCGACTGGGCCCTGCGCTCCTGGATCGACTACCGCTGCCGCCGGACCATCGACCCGCGCATCAACCAGGACTTTCGTCACGCCAGGCGGGATGTCGCGGTGAGCCTGCTTCTCGATCTTTCGGCCTCCCTCCAGGATCCCATAGGCGGCGGCCGCGCCGATCAGACCGTCCTGTCTTTGGCGCGGGAGGCGGTGACCCTGCTGGCCTGGGCCATCGACCGGCTGGGCGACCCGTTTGCCATCGCCGGATTCCATTCCAATACCCGCCATGACGCCCGGTTCTGGCACATCAAGGGATTTTCGGAGGCCTGGGGCGACGAGGTCCGGGGCCGCCTCGCGGCCTTGCAGGCCGGCTACTCCACGCGCATGGGGGTCGCCCTGCGCCACGCCGGGCACTATCTATCGCAAGCCCGAAAGGACAAGCGCCTGCTGCTCATCCTGACCGACGGCCAGCCCGCGGATCTCGACGTGAGCGATCCGGAGTACCTCATAGCCGACACGCGCCAGGCGGTGCGGGAACTGGAGCGGCAGGGAATCTACTGTCACTGCATCAGCCTCGACGCCCATGCCGATGACTACGTCCGGCGGATCTTCGGCCCACAGTTCAGCATCATCGATCGGATCGAACGCCTACCCGAGAGACTTCCGGAGATCTTTCTGACCCTCACCGCCTAAGCGGCGGCCGGGAATCCGGCCAGGCCCCGCGCGTGGAAGAGACGTTACTACGGCTAGGGGTGGGTCGCCACGCGCGCCGAGCCGTCGCATGGCGCTTGCGCGAGCCCTATCGTGTCCCGCAAGGCCTCCGCCAATCCCGGCTCGTCGTCCCGGGCGCACAGCGCGCGCAGGCGATCCAGTCCGCAAGCGAAACCCGCCGGACCGGCGCAGGTCCCCGGCGTGACACGGATCTTGGGGTGCGCGGTCGCAAGCAGCGCCTCATCGGCATAAAACAATTCCTCGTAGAGCTTCTCGCCGGGCCTGAGCCCGGTATAAACGATCTCGATATCCTGCCCGGGCCTCTTGCCCGACAGCAGGATCAACTGCTCGGCGAGGTAGCCGATGCGCACGGGCTCGCCCATGTCGAGGACGAAGATCTCCCCGCCCTCGCCTATGACGCTCGACTGCAAGATGAGCCCGCAGGCCTCGGGGATGGTCATGAAATAGCGGGTGATGTCGCGGTGCGTGACTGTGACCGGCCCGCCGCTTGCGATCTGGGCCTTAAATAGCGGGATGACGCTACCCGCGGAGCCCAGGACGTTGCCGAAACGCACGGTGAGGAACCGCGTCCGCGAGCGGGCGTTCATCTCCTGACAGAGAATCTCCGCCGCGCGCTTCGTGGCGCCCATGATATTGGAGGGATTCACCGCCTTGTCGGTCGATATGAGCAGAAAGACCCCGCAGCCATGCCGGTCGGCGGCCGCGGCCAAGGTCTCGGTCCCGAATACATTATTCAAGACCGCGGCGCGACCCTGGCCTTCCAGCATCGGGACATGCTTGTAGGCGGCCGCATGAAAGATGACGTCGGGCCGCTCGCGCCCGAGGGTCCGGTCCACGAGCATGGCATCGCGGACATCGCCCAATACCGGCAGCAGCGACAGATCGGCGTGATCGCGGCGCAGTTCGAGCTCGATATTGTAGAGATTGAACTCGCTGCGTTCGAACAGGATCAGCCGCCTCGGCGCAAGGCGCGCGATCTGCCGGCACAGCTCCGATCCTATGGAGCCGCCGGCCCCCGACACCAGCACGGTCTTGCCGCCCACGCCGGCCGCGATCTCGGCTTGATGCAAGAGCACCGGCTCGCGGCCGAGGAGATCCTCGATGCGTACCTCGCGCAATTCCTGGACGGCGACCTGGCCGTCGACCACGCTCTGGAGGCCGGGAAGGATGCGAAACGGGCGGCCGCTGCGCTCGCAGAGCTCCACGAGCCGGCGCATGCCGCTCGCCTTGGCCTCGGTGACGGCGATAAACACGATATCGACTTCGAGGCGCTCGGCCACCTCCGGCAGCTGGCCGCAATCTGCGACCACCGGCACCCCCTGGATCTCCTGGCCGATGCGTCGGGGATTGTCGTCCACGAACGCCACCGGCCGGAACCCGATACTCGAATCGCGCAGAAGATCGCGGACCAGCATCTCGCCTGCCCGTCCGGCGCCGGCAATCAGGGCCTTCTTGCCCGATATCTGGTAGAGCCCGCGGTCCTTGAAAAACCGGTAGAAGAATCGCGGGCCGCCGAGCAACATCGTAAGCAGCAACCCGTCTAGGACGAAGGCCGAGCGCGGTACCCAGGC
>DAHWGZ010000133.1 GCA_027335965.1 Acidiferrobacter sp. | reverse complement strand
TCGAAGCGCCGTTATGCGGGCATCGGCGATATCATCAAGATCAGCATCAAGGAAGCGGTCCCGCGCGGGCGCGTGAAGAAGGGCGACGTCTACGACGCCGTGATCGTGCGCACGAAGGTCGGCGTACGGCGGGCCGATGGTTCGGTGGTGCGTTTTGACAGCAATGCGGCGGTGCTTTTGAACCCCCAGCATCAGCCGGTCGGCACGCGCATATTCGGGCCCGTGACTCGCGAGCTGCGCAGTGAGCAGTTCATGAAGATCATATCGCTCGCCCCCGAAGTGATATAGGTGCGTCATGCAGAAGATCCGGAAAGGCGATGAAGTTTTGGTACGCGTCGGCAAGGACAAGGGCAAGCGCGGTAATGTGCTCAAGGTTTTTGCCGATGGTCGGGTGTTGGTGGAGAACGTGAATCGGGTGAAGCACCATGTGCGCCCGAACCCCAACAAAAACGTGACCGGCGGCATCATCGAGCGCGAGGCGCCGCTGTCGGGGTCGAACGTAGCGTTGTTCAACAAGGCGACCGGCAAGGGTGAGCGCGTCGGATTTCGGACCTTGGATGATGGTCGCAAGGTGCGCGTCTTCAAGCGCAGCGGCGAAGTCGTGGATGCGTAGGGGAAGGCGATGACGAGCAGGCTTCAGGAGCTGTACGAAAAGACCATTCGGCCGGAGCTGATGGCCCGTTTTGGATACAAGAATCCGATGCAGGTGCCGCGAGTGGTCAAGGTCACGCTCAACATGGGCGTGGGCGAGGCGTTGGCGGACAAGAAGGTGATCGAGAACGCGGTGGCGGACATGCAGGCCATCGGCGGGCAGAAGCCGATCATTACGCGCGCCCGGAAATCGGTGGCGGCGTTCAAGGTGCGCGAGGACTGGCCGATCGGCTGCAAGGTCACGCTGCGGCGCACGCGCATGTACGATTTCATGGACCGGTTGATCAGCGTGGCACTGCCGCGGGTGCGCGACTTTCGTGGCCTGCCAGGACGGTCGTTCGACGGTCAGGGGAATTATTCGCTCGGTATCAAAGAGCAGATCATTTTCCCCGAGATCGAATACGACAAGATCGACGCGATCCGGGGAATGGATATTACCATCACGACAACGGCCAAGACCGATGACGAGGCGCGAGCCCTGCTGACGGCCTTCCGATTGCCGATTCGCGTTTAAGGGGCGGACATGGCGAAGAAGTCGAAGATTTTGCGTAACCGGCAGCGCATGGCTGTTGTGGCAAAGTATGCGCAGCGACGCGCGGAACTGAAGGCGGCGTCGGTGAACATGCGCCTGTCGGAAGAGGAGCGCCAGCAGGCGTTGGCGGCGCTCGCCAAGCAGCCCAGAAATGCCTGCCCGGTGCGCGTGCGTAATCGCTGTTACATGACCGGCCGCTCGCGTGGCTATTATCGGAAGTTCGGGCTCGGGCGCAATAAGCTGCGCGAGATGATGATGCGCGGGGAGATCCCTGGCGTAGTGAAGGCGAGCTGGTAGGTATAGAGCCATGATGAACGATCCCATAGCAGACATGCTGACCCGCATTCGGAACGCGCAACGCGCGGAGAAGGTCAGTGTGCGGATGATGACATCCAAGCCCAAGGTGGCCTTGGCGACGATCCTTAAGGAAGAAGGCTACGTAGGCGACTTCCGGGTCATCGACGGCGCTAAGCCCGAGCTCGAGATCGAGCTCAAGTATTACGCCGGGCGGCCCGTGATTTCACGCATTGATCGCGTGAGCCGTGGCGGACGGCGCGTCTACCGGTCGCATGATGACCTGCCAACCGTCGACGGGGGCCTTGGGATTGCCGTGGTATCGACATCAAAGGGCATGATGACGGATCGCGCGGCTCGCAGCGCCGGGCTCGGCGGCGAGATCGTGTGCGTGGTGGTTTAAGGAGCGAGGCATGTCGCGAGTTGCGAAAAATCCAGTGAATCTGCCGTCGGGCGTGGCGTTGAGCCGCAATGGCGCGGATGTCACGATCAAGGGGCCGAAAGGCGAGCTGGCGCATCGTGTCCATGAGCTGGTGGGTATCGAACAGGAAGGCAACGTCCTGCGCGTGGTGCCTGCCGATGAGTCGGCCATGGCCAATGCCCTGTCCGGTACCACCCGGGCGCTCGTGCAGAACATGGTGACGGGCGTGACCAAGGGGTTCGAGCGGAAGCTTTCGATCGTCGGCGTGGGTTATCGCGCGGCGGTTCAGGGTCGCAAGCTCAACCTGACATTGGGATTTTCGCATCCGGTCGCGTATGACATCCCGGCGGGCATCACCATAGAGACGCCGAGCCAGACGGAGATCGTGATCAAGGGGGCCGACAAGCAGCGCGTGGGCCAGGTTGCCGCCGAGGTGCGTGGCTATAGGCCGCCGGAACCCTATAAGGGCAAGGGCGTGCGTTATAGCGACGAGGTGGTGGTGAAGAAAGAAGCGAAGAAGAAGTAAGGCGACCCTATGAAAGACAAAGTGGCAACACGCAAGCGGCGGGCGTTTCGTGGCCGTAGGCGGATCGCGGCGCTGGGCGTGCAGAGGCTGTGCGTGCATCGTACGCCCCGGCATATGTATGCGCAGATCATAGGGCCGGACAGTCGGGTTCTGGCGAGCGCCTCCACGGTCGAGATCGAGGTGCGCAAGGATTTGAAGACCGGCGGGAACGTGGATGCCGCACGGCTTGTCGGCCGGCGTATCGCCGAGAAGGCGAAGGCGGCGGGGGTTGTGAAGGTGGCGTTCGACCGGTCCGGGTTCCGCTATCACGGGCGCATACAAGCCCTGGCGGACGCGGCGCGTGAAGGCGGGCTGGAGTTTTAAGGAGGCATTGTGGCGGCAGGCGGGACAGAGTCGGACGGTTACAGCGATAACCTCCAGGAAAAGCTCATCAGCATCAATCGCGTGGCCAAGGTCGTCAAGGGCGGCCGGCAGTTCGGCTTTGCGGCGCTGACGGTGGTCGGCGATGGCGACGGACGCGTGGGCATAGGCCAGGGCAAGGCGCGTGAGGTGCCGGTGGCCGTGCAGAAGGCCATGGATGACGCGCGGCGCAACATGGTGCGCGTGCATCTGAAAAACGGCACGCTGCATTACGGCGTGACCGCCAATCACGGGGCGTCGCGAGTGGTCATGCGGCCGGCCTCCGAGGGTACCGGGATCATCGCGGGCGGCGCGATGCGCGCCCTGTTCGAGGTGGCGGGGGTGCGCAACGTGTTGGCGAAGGCCCTGGGTTCCACGAACCCGATCAACGTCGTGCGGGCGACCCTGAAGGCCTTGCTCGATGTGAGTAGTCCGGCGGAGATTGCGGCCAAGCGCGGCAAGACCGTCGAAGAGATTACGGGCGGTTAGGGGCGGCCATGGCAAAGAAGCAGATGAAAGTCACGTTGGTGCGCAGCATGTTCGGGACCGGCGCCCGCCATCAGGCGTGCGTGCGGGGACTCGGCCTGCGTCGCTTGCATCATAGCGTGCTGGTTGAAGATAGCGCGGCGACCCGCGGGATGTTGCGTAAGGTTGCCTACATGGTGAAGTGCGAGGAGGTCGCCTGATGCGCCTGAATACGATCAAGCCCGATCCGAATCGCACCGCCGCCCGACGCGTCGGGCGCGGTGGCGGTTCGGGCCTCGGCAAGACTTGCGGCCGCGGGCATAAAGGCCAGCGGGCGCGCGCCGGCGGCTACCATAAGGTGGGGTTCGAGGGCGGACAGATGCCCTTGCAGCGGCGCCTGCCGAAGTTCGGATTCCGGTCGGCGATGGCCGCCGAGACCGCCGCGGTGCGGCTGGGAGAACTGAAGGGCTTCGACGGGACCGTCGATCTCGCGGGATTGAAGGCCGCGAACGTGGTGGCGGCGACGGCGCTGCGCGCGCGCGTATTCCTGTCGGGCGCGATCGATAAGGCGCTGGTGCTGAAAGGCATTGCCGTGACCAAGGGCGCGCGCGCCGCCATCGAAGCGGCGGGCGGCCGGGTCGAGGACTGATGGCCGCGGGAGATGCGAAACGCCAGGGGACGCTGACGCCGGGCATGCTCGGGCGCCTGAGTGACCTGAAGCAGCGCCTGTTGTTTCTGTTGGGCGCCCTGGTGGTGTTTCGCGTCGGGACGCACATACCGGTGCCGGGGATCAACGCGGTGGCGCTGGCGTCGCTTTTCCAGCGCGCGAGCGGTTCCATCATCGGCATGTTCAACATGTTCTCGGGTGGCGCCCTGCAGCGTTTGTCGGTATTCGCGCTTGGCATCATGCCGTACATCTCGGCGTCGATCGTCATCCAGATCCTGACGCCGGTGATTCCGAAGCTCGACGAGCTGCGCAAGGATGGCGGAGAGGCGGGAAGGCGCAAGCTCACGCAATGGACCCGCTACGGGACCGTGGTGTTGGCGGCGTTCCAGGGGCTTGGGATATCGATCGCGCTCGAGCATCAGACGGCGGGCGGCGTGCCGGTGGTGATGGCCCCCGGGGTCGGCTTCGAGCTCTTTACCATGATTACGCTGGTGGCCGGCACCATGTTCCTGATGTGGCTTGGCGAGCAGATCACCGAGCGCGGCATCGGCAACGGCATCTCGATGATCATTTTCGCCGGCATCGTGGCCGGGCTGCCGCAAGCGATCGGCAGCACCCTGGAGCTCGCCAGCAACGGCTCCTTTCAGCCGTTGTTCGTGTTGCTGCTGTTTTTAGTGGCGCTCGCGGTGACGGCCTTTGTGGTATTCGTCGAGCGTGGACAGCGGCGCGTCACGGTGACTTATGCCAAGCGCCAGCAGGGGCGCAAGGTCTTCGGCGGCCAGACGACCCATCTGCCGCTCAAGGTGAATACCGCGGGGGTGATCCCGCCGATTTTCGCGTCGAGCATGATCCTGTTTCCGACCATGGCGGCGAACTGGTTTGGACAGGCCAAGGGCATGGGCTGGCTGCACGATGTGTCGGCGGCATTGGCCCCGGGGCAGCCGGTGTATTTGATCGTGTTTACGGTCGCGGTGATGTTTTTCTCGTTCT
>DAHWGZ010000132.1 GCA_027335965.1 Acidiferrobacter sp. | reverse complement strand
CCGAGACAGCCTACAAGGCCCGGGCCAGGGCCGCAAGGAAGGCGTCATTCTCGGCGGGGGTCCCGACCGTGACCCGCAGACAACCGGCGAGCGCCCCGCCGGCCGCCGTCAGGTCCTTGATCAGGATGCCGGCGTCCTTCAGTCGCGCATGGATGCGCCCGGCCTCCGCCGGGACCGGCGGCCGAAACAGCAGGAAATTGGCCTCGCTCGGCCATACCGTGACCAGCGCGCGCAGCGCCTCGTACAGCCGGCCCCGCTCGGCGCGTATGCGCGCGGCCTGGCCGGCGAACACGTCCGCGTAGTCGAGGGCGAACTCCACGCTCGCGGCGGTCACCACGCCGATGTTATACGGCAGGCGCACCTTCTCCAGCTCGTCGGTCCAGGCGCGATCGGCGGCCAGCCACCCGAAGCGCAGCCCCGCGAGCCCCTGCTTGGACAGGGTGCGCACCACCAGCAGGCGCGGCCTATCCTCCACCGCCCCCATGAAGCTTGCCTGGGCGAACGGGTGATAGGCCTCGTCCACCACGATCGCGGCGTCGTCGACATCGAGCAGCGCGCGCACCGCGTCCGCCGGATACAAAGTGCCGGTCGGGTTGTTTGGATAGGCCAGAAACAAGAGCGCCGGGGCATGCCGGGCAAGGGCATCCTGCAGCGCCGGGACATCGAGCTCGAAGCCATCCTTCAGCGGTATGCCGACGAATCGCCGGCCGAGGATGGCGGCGATCTGCTCGTACATGACGAAGGTCGGCGTGGGCGCCACCACCGTGACATCGCTCCCGAGCGCCAGCACGATGTTTTGCAGGATCTCGTCCGAGCCGTTGCCGAGCATGACGCCTGTGTGCGACGCAAGCCCGGCGTCGCGCGCAAGCCGCGCCTTCACGCGCTCGTAGTGCTCGGGTGACGGGTAGCGGTTCAAGGGCAGGTCGCGCAAGGCATGAAGCCAGCGATCGCGCAGCTCCATGGGCAAGCGGTAGGGGCTTTCCATGGCATCGAGCTTGATCGCGGGCTCGCCGGATGCCACGTGATAGGCGCTGCGCGCGCGCACGCCAGCGGCTATGAAGCGCGAGACGTCAGCCATTCATGCGGCACTCGGCGGAAAGCGCGTGCGCGGTGAGCCCCTCGCCGCGCGCCAGGATCGAGGCGGTCTTGCCGAGAACCGCGGCCCCCTGGGGGGTGCAGAACACAATGCTGGTCCGCTTCTGGAAATCGTACACCCCGAGCGGCGAGCTAAAGCGCGCGGTCCCCGATGTCGGCAGGACGTGGTTGGGGCCCGCGCAATAATCGCCCAGCGACTCGGCGGTATGGCGCCCCACGAAGATCGCGCCGGCGTGACGCACGCGGTCGAGCGCCGCCTCGGCGCCATCGAACGAGAGCTCGAGGTGCTCGGGGGCGACCTCGTTCACGAGATCCAGGGCCTCGTCCAAGTCGCGCACCGCGATCAGCGCGCCGTGGCCGGCGAGCGCCTTTTCTATGATGGCGCGACGCTCCATCCCCGGCAGCAGCCGGTCGATCTCGCGGGCCACCGCGTCCAGGAACGCCTCGTCGGGGGCGAACAGCAGGGCCTGCGCGCCCTCATCGTGTTCGGCCTGGGCGAAGAGGTCATAGGCGATCCATGAGGGGTCGGTGCGGCCATCGCAGACGATCGCCACCTCCGAAGGCCCCGCGATCATGTCGATCGCCACCTTGCCAAACACCAGGCGCTTGGCGGCTGCCACATAGGCATTTCCGGGCCCCACGATCTTGTCCACGCGCGGCACGCTCGCGGTGCCATAGGCGAGCGCCGCAATCGCCTGCGCGCCGCCCGCCAGGAACACGCGGTCGACCTCGGCCACGTAGGCCGCCGCGAGCACGAGCGGCGGCGGCGCGCCCGGCGCCGGGACCATCATGACGAGCTCGCCGACCCCGGCGATACGCGCCGGGATGGCATTCATCAGCACCGACGAGGGATAGGCGGCCTTGCCGCCCGGCACATAAAGGCCGACGCGGTCCAGCGCCGTCACCTTCTGGCCGAGACGCGAACCCAGGGCATCCTCTTGCATGTGCGGCACGAGGACTTGATGTTCGTGGAACGTGCGGATACGCGCCGCGGCCTCGCGCAGGGCCTCCTGCTCGGCGCGCGAGAGGCCCTCGAAGGCCGCGCGCAGCGCCTGCGCCGGGACTTCCAGTTCCGCGACCGCGCGCGCGGCGCGCTTGTCGAGGCGCTCGGTCCACATGAGCAGCGCCGCGTCACCGCGGACGCGCACGTCCTCTATGATCTCGCGGGCCACCGCCTCGGCGTTACGCGAATCGTTCTCGCTGCGCTCGAGCAGGGCCCTGAAGGCGGCGCCGAAGGTCTGGTCTTGCGTACGCAGTCGCGCGATGCCGCTCATTGCCCCCGCTCCCCCGCCAAACAGGCGATTACCGGCCTCAAGGCCTCGTATTTCATCTTCATGGCCGCGCGATTGGCGACGAGCCAGGCACTTACGTCGAGCACGTGCTCAATGGGCTTTAGCCCGTTGGCAGCGAGTGTCCGTCCGCTGCTCACGAGATCCACGATGCGATCCGCGAGCCCCACGAGCGGCGCAAGCTCCATGGATCCGTAGAGATGGATGATGTCCGCCTGGATGCCCTGCGCGGCCAGATAGCGTTCGGTAATACGCACGTACTTTGTCGCCACGCGCAGGCGCGTCCAGGAGCGCGCGTGCTCGCGCGCCGCCTCATCGATCGGCGCGGCCACCATCAGCCGACAGGTGGCGATGCCGAGGTCGGCGAGCTCATAGAGCCCCTCGCCCCCATCTTCCAAAAGCACATCCCGCCCGGCGATGCCGAGATCGGCGGCGCCATAGCGGACATAGGTTGGCACGTCGGCGGCGCGTATCACCACCAGCTGGACATCGGGGACGCTGGTGCCGACGATGAGCCGCCGGGTCTTGCCGAGGTCCTCTTCGGGGACGATCCCCGCACGTTCGAGCAAGGGGATGCTTTCCTCAAGGATGCGCCCCTTCGATAAGGCGAGCGTCACCATGTCAGGCCGTCTGCCGCGTCGTCCAGTCGCCGTGCTGCGAACCCGGAATGCGGCGGATGCGCGCCCCGAGCTGCGCAAGCTTCTCCTCGATGCATTCGTAGCCTCGGTCGATATGATAGATGCGATCGATGAGGGTCTCGGATCGCGCCACGAGCCCGGCCAGCACGAGGCTCGCCGAGGCGCGGAGATCGGTTGCCATGACCGGGGCGCCATGCAGGGCCTTCACCCCGCGCACCACCGCCATATTGCCCTCCATGGCGATATCCGCGCCCATCCTCTGCAGCTCATGAACGTGCATGAAGCGGTTCTCGAACACCGTCTCCACGACCGTGCCGGTGCCCGCGGCAATGGCATTCAGGACCACGAACTGGGCCTGCATGTCGGTCGGGAATGCCGGGTAGGGCGCGGTCCGCACGTTCACCGCGCGCAACTCGCGCCCCTCCATCGACAAGCGCACGAAATCGGGGCCCGTCTCGATGGCGGCCCCGGCCTCGCGCAACTTGTCGAGCACGGCCTCGAGCAGCGCCGGGCGCACGCACCGCAGCTTCACCGAGCCGCCGGTCATGGCCGCCGCCACCAGATAGGTGCCGGTCTCTATGCGATCGGGAATGATGTCGTGACGGGCGCCATGCAGCTCGCTCACGCCCTCGATGGTGAGGACCGCGCTGCCCGCGCCGCTCACGCGCGCGCCCATGCGGTTCAGGCAGTCGGCGAGGTCGATGATCTCGGGCTCGCGGGCGGCGTTCTCGATGACCGTCGTCCCCTCCGCCAGGGTCGCCGCCATCAGCAGGTTCTCGGTCCCCGTGACCGACACCGCGTCCATGAAGATGCGCGCGCCCTTCAGGCGCTTGGTGCGGGCGCGGATGTAGCCATCCTCGATGGTGATGTCGGCGCCCATCGCCTGCAGGCCCTTGATGTGCAGATTGACGGGCCGCGAGCCGATGGCGCATCCGCCGGGCATGGACACCTCGGCCTCGCCAAAACGCGCGAGCAGGGGGCCCAGCACCAGTATCGACGCGCGCATGGTGCGCACCAGGTCGTAGGGGGCGCGCAGCGTGTGGATGTCCGAGGCGTCGGCCTCTATGGTCATGTGCTCGTCGACCACCAGTCGCACCCCCATGCGACCGAGAAGCTCCATGGTCGTCGTTATGTCCTGGAGGTGCGGCACGTTGCCGATGCGCAGGGGTTCTTTGGTCAAAAGCGAGGCTACGAGCACAGGGAGGGCGGCGTTCTTGGCGCCCGAGATACGAATCTCGCCGCGCAAGGGCGCGCCCCCATTTACAATGAGCTTATCCACGGTCGCGCCGTCTCCCCGTTTTTAAGAAAAAATAAGGCCGCCGGCCCGGCGGCCTTATTCCAGCCCTGTCGCGGGTCGCTCAACTCCCGGCGCCCGACACGAGCTTCTGCAATTCCCCTTTCTCGTAGAGCTCGGACATGATGTCGCAACCGCCTATGAACTCGCCACGAATGTAGAGCTGGGGGATGGTCGGCCAGTTGGAGAAGCGCTTGATGCCATCGCGAATCTCCGGATCGGCGAGCACATCTATGCCCTTGAACTGCGCGCCGCAGGCCTTCAGCATCTGCACGGATTTCCCGGAAAAGCCGCACTGAGGAAACTGCGGCGTACCCTTCATGTAGAGAACGATGTCGTTCTCCGTGACCTGCTCCCGAATACGATCTTCAATGCTCATCATCAATCTCCCATCAGACGTGTCCGCCCCGCCCTCACGGTAGGTCGGTCTTCAGCGACAAGGCGTGTATCTGCTCACGCATCCGGTCACCCAGGGCCGCGTACACCAATTGGTGCTGTTGAATCCGGGTCTTACCCTGAAAGGCCGGCGACACCACGGTGGCCTCGAAGTGATGGCCATCGCCGCTCACCCGCGCCTGCGCGTCCGGCAACCCGGCCTCTATGAGGTCCTTGATCTCTTGCGGTGTAATCATGTCGTGATACCGATCCCATCT
>DAHWGZ010000131.1 GCA_027335965.1 Acidiferrobacter sp. | reverse complement strand
CAGGCAAAGACCTCGCGCGGCCGGTCTCGGAAGGCGGCGGTCAGGTAGCGGCGCGTGACAAGCGATGACGACAACACAGTTTCGCGCCGCAGACTCTCCCCGAGATGGCGCCGCCCCATCTCCAGGACCGCCCGCACCACCGCGTACTTCGCAGGCCCAAGGCCCGGCGCCTCGCAAAACAGCCGTTGTTCGACCGTCAAAAGGCCGCGCAACCCCCCGAAACGCGCCAATAGCGAACGCGCAAGGTCCACGGCGGTCTTGCCGCTCACCCCGGTTCTCAGGACAATGGCCAATAGCTCGGCGTCCGACAGGGCCTCCGGGCCATGTTGCAATAGCCGCTCGCGCGGACGCTCGTCTACCGGCCAACCGGAAATGGTCATAAGGGCTCCTTGCCGTTACGATAGCAGCAGGCCGCAAGAAAGGCTGTCCGGGAAATCACCGGCTACGAAAAGGATTGGGAAACGACATGCAGGACATGCCCCCGCTGCGGGGCCGCCGTTTGCTGTTGGGCATTACCGGCGGCGTCGCCGCCTACAAGACCCCGGAGCTCGTGCGCCGCCTGCGCGCGGCGGAGGTCGCGGTACGCGTCGTGCTGTCGCATAGCGCCCGGCAATTCGTGGCGGCCGGGGCCCTGGCCGCGGTCGGCGCCGAGATCGTCTGGGACCACGCGCCGGGCATGATCCATATCGACCTGGCGCGCTGGGCCGACGCCATACTGATCGCGCCCGCCACCGCGCACGCGCTGTCCCGGCTCGCGGCCGGGGCCGCGGACGACCTCCTCAGCACCCTGTGCCTGGCCACCGAGGCCCCGCTGTGCGTGGCCCCGGCCATGAACCGGGTCATGTGGCTGAACCCGGCGACACGCGCCAATTGCGCGCTGCTTGAAGGCCGGGGCGTGCGGTTCATCGGCCCCGGCGAGGGCGCGCAGGCATGCGGGGAGACCGGTCCGGGGCGCATGAGCGAACCTGGCGAGATCCTGGAGGCGCTCGAGCGCCTGTGGGCCGAGGTCGGGGCCTTGCGCGCGACGCGCGCGGTGGTGACCGCGGGCGCCACCTACGAGGCCCTCGATCCGGCGCGCGGGTTCACCAATCGCAGCTCCGGCAAGATGGGCTACGCGGTGGCCGCGGCGCTCGCCGCTCACGGCGCCGCGGTGACCCTCATCTCGGGCCCCACGGCCCTGTCGGCCCCTCCGGGGGTGCGGCGCGTGTCGGTGACGAGCGCTTGCGAGATGCGCGACGCGGTGTGGGCCTGCCGCGAGGCCATGGACCTGTTCGTGGCGGCCGCCGCGGTCGCCGACTATCGGCCGCAGACGGTGCTCGCGCATAAGCTCAAAAAGGACGCGGATACGGTGACGGTCACCCTGGTGCGCAACCCGGACATCCTGGCCGAGGTGGCGCAGCTCAAGCCCCGGCCGTTTACCGTGGGATTCGCCGCCGAGACCGGCGACGTGGAGGCCCTTGCGCGCGCCAAGCGCGCGCGCAAGGGGATCGACCTCATCGTCGCAAACCCCATCGACGAGGCCGGCGTGGGCTTCGCCGGGGACGAGAATCGCGTGATCCTGATCGACGAGGATCGCGCCTGGGCGTGGACCACCGCGCCCAAGACCGAAATCGCGCGCGCGCTCGTGCGCGAGATCATCAAACGCCTGCCAAGGACCGTATTGCCATGACCGCACCTGTCATCGACCTGAAGATTCTCGATCCCCGGTACGGCCAGGAATTCCCGCTGCCCACCTATGCCACCGAAGGCTCCGCGGCCGTCGACCTGCGCGCGTGCGTGCCGGAGCCCCTCACGCTCGCGCCCTCGGACTGCCGGCTCGTGCCGACCGGACTTGCCCTCCATATCGCCGACCGCACGCTCGCGGCACTCATCCTGCCGCGCTCGGGCCTTGGCCATAAGGGGCTCGTCCTCGGCAACACGGTGGGCCTGATAGACTCGGACTATCAAGGCGAAATCCGCTTATCATGCTGGAATCGCGGCCCTGAACCGTTCGCGATCGCGCCCGGCGACCGCATCGCGCAGCTTCTGATCGTGCCGATCGTCATCGCGCACTTTCGCATCGTCGACGAGTTTTTAGAAAAGACCGAACGCGGTGCCGCCGGGTTCGGTCACTCGGGCGTTCGCTGATTGACCATCCCGGCCACTACAGGAGACATTGAACCATGACCGCCACGCCTCTTGCGCCAAGCACCGAACGCACCGATCTTCCGCCACCCGGGATCTTCAAGTCGTACGACATCCGCGGCATCGTCGATGTCGAGCTCACGCCCGGACATGTGCGCGCCATCGGCCAGGCGATCGGCAGCGAGGCGCATGATCGCGGATGCACGAAGATCGTGATCGCGCGCGACGGCCGGCTGTCCGGACCCGTCCTGCTGGAGGCCTTGAGCGCGGGGCTCGTGGCAAGCGGCTGCGAGGTCATCAACATCGGACTGGTCCCGACCCCCCTGCTCTACTTCGCGACGCTCGCCTTCGGCACCGGCTCGGGCGTCATGTTGACGGGCAGCCATAATCCGCCCCAGTACAATGGCCTGAAGATCCTCCTTGGCGAGGAGACCCTGTCCGGCGCGCAGATCAAGGCCCTCTACGAGCGGCTTGTCGAAAACCGCCTGCACGCGGGCACCGGCGCGAGCCGCACGGCCGATGTGCGCGAGGCCTACCTCGAACGCGTCTTGGGGGACGTGCATCTCGCGCGGCCGCTCAAGATCGTCATCGATTGCGGTAATGGCGCCACCGGTGAACTCGCGCCGGCGCTGTTTCGCGCGCTCGGGTGCGCGGTGACCTCCTTGTACGCCGACATCGACGGCGAGTTTCCCAACCATCATCCCGATCCGAGCCAGCCCGAGAACCTGAAGGATCTCCAGGCGCGCGTGATCGCAGAAGGCGCCGATGTCGGGCTCGCGTTCGACGGCGACGGCGACCGGGTTGCGGTGGTCGCGCCCAACGGCGACATCATCTGGCCGGACCGGCAGCTCATCCTGTTCGCCCGCGACGTGCTGTCGCGGCATCCGGGTGGCCAGATCCTCTACGACGTGAAATGCTCGCAGGTCGTGGACGCCGCCATACGGGAGGCCGGTGGCCGCCCGCTCATGTGGAAGACCGGGCACTCGTTCATCAAGGCCCGCATCCGGCAAGGGGATGTGCTGCTCGCAGGCGAAATGAGCGGCCACATTTTTTTCAAGGAGCGCTGGACCGGCTTCGACGACGGACTCTATGCCGGGGCGCGGCTTCTGGAACTGCTGGCCAAGAGCCCGACCTCTCCAGCCGAGGTGTTCGCGGCCCTGCCCAACACGGTCAATACGCCCGAGATCCAGCTGCCGGTGACGGAAAGCCCGCACGCGCTCGTCGACCTCCTGGTCCAGGCCGCTCATTTTCCCGACGCCCGGGTGACGACCATAGACGGATTGCGCGTCGATTTCCCGGACGGCTTTGGACTCGTTCGCGCCTCCAACACGACCCCCATCCTGGTGCTGCGTTTCGAGGGCAAGACACAGGCCGCGCTCGAACGAATCCAGATGCGTTTCCGCGAACTCGTGAAGGCCGTGAGGCCCGCGCTGGCGGGCTGGTGACGGATCGGAGGATGAAATTATTCCAGGGAAATTTCCGCGATCTTGCGTGTCTCGGGGTTGTCAGGGCGGGGATTTAGCGCCATTCTGTAGGGCTAAAGGATGACCCCCGATAACCGATCATGAGGAGAACCGCCGTCATGCGCCGATTTCTTATCGGAGCCGCTTTCGCGCTCGGCACCATTGGCACCTGCTACGCCCATAACCCGCTGAACAAGATCCAGGGACCCCACATCAATCTCGACAAAACCGTCATCAAGGTTCCGCTTGCCAAGGGCGTCTCCCCGAAGAGCGCGCTGCAGGCCATGAAGATCGAGGCCGACACCGTCAACATGAAATATGTCGGCGACCTGCAGCTTTCAAAGCAGCTAAAGAACATGGGCATCAAGTCCGGGGTGCTCACGGTGTATGAGTTTTGCAGCCCGCCCATCGCCCACCTCATGGTCGACGCCGATCCGGCGTTTGCCGCCTACCTGCCCTGCCGGATCACCATGGTGGCGGCCGGCGGCCGCGTATGGCTTGAGATGCTCAACCTCAACATGATCATCCATGGCGCGCACCTGAAGGGCAAACTGCGCACCAAGGCCCTGCGTGTCCGCGACGACCTCGACTCCATCCTGTGGGCCGGCGCCAAGGGCAACTGGTAGCCGTCATGCATAAACCCGCGCTGGCGGGCGTCCTCGTCCTGCTGCTGGCCTGCCCAGCACCCGGACGGGCGGCGATCGCCGGCGTGGTCTTTCAGATCAGCACGACCCAGGTCGCCTCCTGGAAGATGGCCATGCACAACGTCCATAACCTCGAGGCCACCGGCGTAAGCGGCCACGACATCGAGATGGTGATCCTCGGCCCCGCCATTCACATACTTCTCAAAAGTTCACCCGTCGCCCCGAGCCTGACGCGACTCCATGCCACCGGCGTCACGATCGATGCCTGTCGGGCGGCGATCCGCCGGGCCCGATTGGCGCCCGGCGCGATCCTGCCGTTCGTGCGTTACGTGCACTCGGGCATCGCCGAGGTCGTGCGCCGCGAGCGGCAGGGCTGGGCCTATATCCGCCCCTGAACTCAAACCTCAGGCCGCGCGCGCCGGCGGAAACTGGATCAGGACCTTGGTATAGCCATCGATCCTCTGGTCGAACTTCTTATAGGCCTCGGGCGCCTGATCGATGCGGATATGATGGCTTACGATCTTGCCAGGCCGCGCATGGCCGGTGATGATGAGATCGCGCAGATGCTCGTTATAGCGCTTGACCGGGCACTGCCCCATGCCAACGCTGACGGCCTTGTCGAACAACTCGGCCATGGGCAACGCGAACACCCCCCGCTTCGCCTGCGCGGTCGGCGCCCCCGGATCCGGCGCTATGTACACCCCGACGATGCCGATGTGGCCCGCGGGATTGACGAGCCGCACCAT
>DAHWGZ010000130.1 GCA_027335965.1 Acidiferrobacter sp. | reverse complement strand
TTCTCGGTCTCGAGGTTGCTGATAAGCCGCAAGGACTCCAGGGTCGCCACGGGCATGGCCTGGACCTCGTCCAGGCACAACACCACGCGCCGGCCGCGCGCGCAGCTCGCGATCAGATGTTCGGTGAGGGCATGCGTGAGGGCATGAGGGCCTTGACCGGGGACCGGAGGGACCGCGAGCTCCGTGGCAATCGCCTCCATCAGGGCCAGGGGGTCGAGCGTGGGATTGGGGATATAGGCGGTCGTGAATCGGGCATCGGCGGCAAGCACCGCCAGGAGCTTTCGGCACAACAAGGTCTTGCCGGTCCCGACCTCGCCTGTGACCTTGAGGAAACCCTCGCCCATGCGCACCGCCGCAAGCAGCGTGTTCAGGGCCTCTTGTTGGCGGGCGTGGGCAAAATAGTACTCGGTATCGGGCGTGAGTCCGAAGGGCAGTTCGCGAAGCCCGAAATAGCGCTCGTACATTTAATGGCCCGTTATGCGCGCGATCCGTCTCTGGGCACGCGTCAACTCCCGCCCCCAGGGGCCGCCGAGATCCACGACCGTCGGCTTCAGAAGGATCACGAGCTCCTTTTTGACCCTCACCACTTTCTTGTCCTTGAAGAGATTGCCGAGCAGCGGGATATTGCCGAGCAGCGGCACGGAGGCGTTGCTGTTGGTGGACCCTTCCTTCATCAAGCCGCCGATGACGATCACCTGACCGCTTTGGGCGCGCACCACCGAATCCGACTCCTGGATGGAGCTCGAGGCGAGCGGCAGATTGAACGCCTGGCCGGAGACGCTGAATTGCTGATTGACCTGCGTCACCTGGCTCACCGAGGGGTGGATGTAAAGAATAATCGATCCATGACTGTCGATCTCGGGCGTGACGTCGAGCGCGATCCCCGAGAAGAACGGCGAGAGCTGAACGGCCGGCGTGGCGATCGGAGAGATCCCGACCAGCGATTCGGTATTGGTCACCCCGGTCACGAAAAACTGATCGCCCCCGACCTTGATGACCGCCTTCTGCTCGTTCACGGTCGATACCCGTGGGCTCGACAGCACCTGGACGCGCCCCTCGGTATTCAAAAGCTGGATGAAGGCCGCGAAATTCCCGGCATGCAGCGCGAGACTGAAGATGCCGCCAAAGGCCGACGCGGCGGTGCTGTTGATCGGCGAATATCCGGTCGAACCGTAAGGGTTCGGGCTGCCGTATGCGGGATTGAGGTTGCCGGTGTTGCCGCCTATGGTCGACACCCCCGAGGACAGGAGCTGGCTGCCGCCGGTCTGCGCGCCCATCACCTGCGCCCCGGCGATATTGCCAAGCTTGGCCCAATCGATCCCGCTCTGATAGCCGCTCTTTAGGTCGACCTCGAGGATCTTGGCGTCGATCACGACCTCGCGGTCGACGCTCGCCTGGGTCAGCCGCAGGAAACGGCTCACGGTATGCAGGGTCCTCGGACCGGCGCGCACCACGAGCAGACCGGCCTGGGGATTGGCGACCACCTCGCGGCCCGGCGCCTTGCCGACGAGCGCCGTGACGGTCTGGGCGAGGGTCTTCCAGAAATCGCTGCGCGAGGTGGTCTTCACGGAGATCGTGGGAGACATGCTTTGCTGGCCGGTCGTGGGCATCGGCGTCCCGCCGGTGCTCTCGCCGCTGCTCCCGACGCTCGTCAGGCTTTCGCCGGTGAGACGCGTCTCGGACACCCCGGTGCGCACGACATTCAGGTAATGGACTCGGAACAGCCGCGTCCTAAGGCCCGGGGGCAGGATGTAGTACTGGTGCCCACGCCGCCGATACTGATAGCCGTTCTCGGTGCGAATGACCCGCATGGCCTCGGGCACCGTGACATTCTTCAAATGCAGGGTGATGCGCCCGGTGAGATGATCCGGCAGGGCGACGCTGTAGGACGTGCCGCGCACGAGCTCCGTGAACACCTGCGCGGCCGGCGCATTGCGTGTATTGAAATCGAAACGATTCGACACGGCCAGGGTCCGCGCATGCGGTAGCTGGATCGTGACCGGCGGGACCAGGGCATTGGCCACCGCCGCCGGGACGGCGCCGTGCCTTTGTGATCGCACGCCCGCGGCCAGATTCCGCTGCATGCGCGCGGTCAGCGGCTTGTCGAATCCTCGCGGCGCGCATCCGGCCAGCGCCGCGGCGAGGCTCGCCGCCAAAAGCCGTGACCGCCGCGCGCTCATGAGGTCCCATCCTTCAAGATCGCCGTCTTTCTCACAGAGCGGCCGGGGACGAGAAACAACCGGCGCGTGCCATCGCGACCGGAAATCACCACCGAGTCGTGATGGATGGCGATCAGGCGCGCCATCCCGACGCGCGCCCCCACGGTGGCGACCCGGCCATCGATCAGGGCGAACCGCCGCGCGCCATCCCGCATGATCGCCTGAAGCCCGGGGGCGCGCGCGCCGACCGCGCCCGCGGGATCGATCCATGGGGGACGCGTGGGGTCCGTGAGGCCGTAGGCGCTCGTTCCCCGCGCCAGCACGGCAAACGCCGCGGCCACAAGCCATTGTCTGTTCATACCCGATACCATACAAGGACCGTGCCAATCATCGGAGCAAGGCCTCATGGGTACTAAGCGTGTAGACCCGCAAGCGCACTGTCGAAAACGGATAGCGATCCGTGGTCAGCGTCACCCGTCCCCAGAGGACATGGCGCTTGGTGTGGGCGAGCACCGTAAGATAGCGCAGCAGGGCGCCATACGTGCCGCGCACGACGAGCGTCATTTCATGACGGTACAAAAACGGTTTGCCCTTGGGGCTGCGACGCACCGCCATCACCTGGCGGTCCACGAGGGCTACGACCGTCACCCCCGGTGACCGCGCAAGGACCTGGCGCAGAAGGGCAGGCATGTCGCGGGCGGGCACCAGGCCTGCCGCGAGATGCGCGAGATGCGCCTTGAGGACGCGCACCTTGCGCGCGAGCGCCTTCAGTTCCGCGGCCTCGCGCGCGCGGGTCCCCGGCGCCAGGATGGCATCCAGCCGGGCATCGATCTGGCGGGTCTTGGCGCGCAAAGAGTCGAGGTTGGCGGTGGCCGCGCTGGCGCGGCCTTCGAGCGGGCGGATCGCGGCCATGACCATGAGGGCGTAGGTAACGACCACGATCGCCGCAAACAGCAGGATGCGCTCGCGCAGCGTAAGGGCGTCGATGCGCTCCTGGATGGAAAGCAGCTGCGTCTTTAGGCTCATGTCGCACCCTTGGCCGCGACCGGGGCGCGGGTCTTGGTGGCTGCGCTGGTCGTGCTGGCCTTGAAATCCACATAGGGCCGATAGCGCCCGGCAACGCGCGTGCGCTCGATCACGAGCCCCCGGAAGCGGTAACCGGCGAGACTTGGCCCGGCGACCACGCGATGCAGGAAGAGCGGCACCAGCGCCGGGCGCAGGCTGTGACCGGCGAGCCTAAGCGCCTGGTGCCTGCGATCCAGGGAGAACCGCGTGATCCAGAGCCCGGGAAGGACGCCGCGACTCATGGCGACAAGCACCGGCGCGGGCCCGATCTCGGCGCGACGGCTTTGGCGCAGAAAACGGCCAAGCCCCCTCAAGGTCTGCTCGCGGCGCTTGAGGGCGGCAAGCCGGGCGCGCGCGCGGCCCACCCCAAAAACGTTGCCGGCGGATGCCAGACGGGCGGCCGCGGCCTGCTCCGTTTGCCGCGCATTGGCGAGCGCCCCGGAGAGGCTTTCGACCTGCCAGGCATCGAATGCGGTGGCGACCAATCCGAGCGTCACCAGGGCAAGCCAGGCGCGCAGCATGACGCCGGCGGAAAAGAGCTTGGGCTCGCGCCGGAAGATCGGATGATAGAGATTGATCTGCTGGGAAATCATAGCGCCACCTTGTCCTGGCGCAGGGCCGCGCCCAAGGTCAGGAGACAGGCATCCGGGACCGGCACGTCCGCCTCGACATCCCCATAGCGGCCGGCCTCCCAGGCCGTGACGCGTTGCGTGAGATGGTTTCGCAGGAACGCCACGAGCGTCTCGGCGCGCCCCGCGGGCGCCACCACGACATGCATGATGGGGCTTTGCCGAAAAGAACTCTCGAAATAATCGAGCGAGCGTTGCAGTTCGAGCAAGAGGCGTTCGAATCCGCGCTCGTCGGCGAGCGCGGACGATGCGTCGGCCACGGCGCGCGAGAGATAAAGCGCGCCGTCGCGCGTGATGGTGATGAACACCCCATCCTCGGTCAGCGTCAGCAGCGCCACGCCCTCTCGATCCTCGGGCAACAGGTACGCGAGATTGCGCTGCGCAAGCTCCGGGATATCGATGACATCGAGGGCCGCGCCGGCGTTGTGCATGAGGTCGGCGCGCGCGCGGATCGCCTCATTGCGTCCGACCACCACATACACGAGCGCCGCGCGCCCGGGCATCCGCACCGGCACGTCGAATACGTCCAGGGTGGCGTCGTTGACATGGAAGTCGATCAGGTCCTTGATGCGCCAGCGCAGCGCCGCGCGCAGCTCCTCGGACTTCACGTCCGGCGCCTCGGTCTGCAAGAGACGATACTCGCCCTCGCCAAGCAGGGTCGTGCAGGGTTGATGCTTGAGGTCGTGGTCCTGAGCGAGCCGCGCGAGGATCCGGTCCGGCTCGGCGCCACCATAGGGCCGGAACTCGGCAATGGCGATCCGGGCTGACGCCCGGGCATCGCGAACGACGCGCACGAAGGAGAGCCCCGAGGCGTGCACGCCGATGCCGGCGAGACCCGCGTCCCGGCGCGCGCGCCGCCAACGTCCCCACATAGCTCCCCCCATATCGCTCACCCTCGCGGCCTATCCGTCGCCTTGGGCATGCCGCGGCGGTAGGCTCTTTCGCCGACAGTAGCACGCGTGACCGCGAGCGTCACGCCCACCCACCAGGGTGCGCCCGCGATCACGGGATGGTCCGCAACCCCCGCGATCCATGACTTGCAATGGCCCCATGCCACGTCGCTACACCTGGCCGCCATTGTGGTGGAAAGCGGCGCTCGCCAGGTCCCACATCGGCAGAAACACCCCCAGCGCCAGGATCAGGACGAGGATCCCCATGGCCACCACCAGCAGGGGCTCGATGGCGGTACTGAGAT
>DAHWGZ010000012.1 GCA_027335965.1 Acidiferrobacter sp. | reverse complement strand
GACCATGTCGACCGCATCAAGGATTTGAATGTCGATCACGTGACCATCACCATCAATATGGTCGACCCGGAAATCGGCGCGCAAATCTACCCGTGGATCTATTACCGACATAAGCGTTACACCGGACGCGATGCTGCCCGGATCCTCCATGAACGCCAGATGCAAGGCCTTGAGATGCTGACCGAGCGCGGCATTCTCTGCAAGGTGAACTCGGTCATGATCCCCGGCATCAACGATGAGCACTTGGTCCAAGTCAACAAGGCCGTAAAGTCCCGCGGGGCCTTTTTGCACAACATCATGCCGCTCATCTCATCGCCCGAGCATGGCACCGTGTTCGGGCTTTCCGGACAGCGCGGGCCGAGCGCGCAGGAGCTAAAGACCCTGCAGGATCGCTGCGAGGGGCAGATGAACATGATGCGCCATTGCCGTCAGTGTCGCGCTGACGCCGTGGGTCTGCTCGGCGAGGACCGCTCCTCGGAGTTCACGACCGAGAAGGTCATGGAGATGGAGCTTGCCTACGATGGCGCGGCGCGGCGCGCCTACCAGACGGCGGTCGAGGACCAGCGCCACGAGAAGGCCGCGGCCAAGGAGGCCGAGCTCCGTGATTTGGGCGGGCGTGGCGGCGACATCGCGATCCTGGTGGCGGTCGCCACCAAGGGCGAGGGCCGCGTCAATGAGCACTTTGGCCACGCCAAGGAATTCCAGATCTACGAGGCAAGCGTTCATGGTGCCAAGTTCGTCGGGCACCGGCGCGTCGATCTGTACTGTCAGGGCGGCTATGGCGAGGAGGACGCCCTGCCCACCATAATCCGCGCCCTCAACGATTGCGCCGCCGTGCTCGTCGCCAAGATCGGCGGATGCCCGCGAGCGACTTTGAAAGAGGCCGGCATAGAGCCGATCGACGCCTGCGCCCACGAGTTCATAGATGCCGCGGTGCTCGCCTACTACAAGAATTATATCGACCGGATCGAGAAGGGCGAGATTGCGCACGCCCCTCGGGGCGACGCGGCGATCCGCCAGGGCGCGTACGTCGCCGCCTGATTTCACAACAACGACATTGCCAAGCATCGGGAGACCATCATGCCCTACAAGATCATAGGATCACAGTGCACGGCCTGCTCGGCCTGCGAGCCGGAATGCCCAAACAACGCCATTCGGGAAAAGGATGGCACCTACATCATAAAGCCCGAGAAGTGCACGGAATGCATCGGATATTTCGATGATCCGCAGTGCGTGGCGGTATGTCCCGTCGAAGACACCTGCGTGGTCGACGCAAGCGTCCCGCGCTACCAGGCATAGGGGCGACAATCCATGAGCATGACGATTACTCCATCGGCGCTCAACTTCATGCGTCGCATGCTGCGGATGAGCGGGTGTCCCACCTCCGGCATCCGCCTGCTGGCCACCCCGGGGGGATGTTCGGGAACCAGCGTCGATTTCACCATCGAAGCCTCGCCATGCGATGGCGATATCACGACCGGGTATGAGGGGTTGGTCGTTCATATGCCGCAAGCGACCTGGGAGCTGTTGGATCGCTGCACCGTGGATTTTTCCGATGCCGCTCATGCATCGGGATTCACGGTCCTCGACCCGAAGAGCGGCGCGTGCGGGTGCCAGCCGTCCGGCAATGCCGCCACCGTCGATATCAGTCGGTTGAAGCGCAGCTCCTAGGCATTCGCGCCTCCTTGCCGGGCGCTAAACGAATGAGGGGTGGAAATGAAGATCAATCGCGAAGGCGATATCGTGGAGCTTGGCGGACCGCCGCAATTCGAGTACGGGCAGAAAGTGCGTTCGCGCAAGACCGTGCGCAACGACGGCACGTTCCCAGGCAGGGAAATAGGCGACATTCTCGTAAAAAAAGGCGACGAGGGCTATGTGACGAGCATCGGCACGTTCCTGCAGCAGTTCTACATCTACGGTGTGGATTTCGTCGCCAACGGCTATCGCGTGGGAATGAAGGCGCGGGAGCTCGAGGACATGGACGCGGCGGATGGCGCGGACCTCGGATGTTGATCAGCGATGGCTCATGGATTGGCGGCGCTAGAAGACGGGAGGTTGTGGCCATGACCGAAGAGACGCCGGCGTACGTCCATCTCGATCATAATGCCGCCGGGGTGGTGGCGCGTGAGTGCCTGGAGGCGATGCGGGCCTGTCTGCGGCCGGATATCGGCAATCCGTCGAGCAAGCACACCGCCGGCGTGCGCGCCCACGATCTCCTCCGCGAGGCGCGTGCCGAGGTGGCGGCCTTGATCGGTGCCGCGATGCGAGAGATCGTGTTCACAAGCTCCGGTACCGAGGCCAACCACATGGCGATCCTGGGCGTCTTGGGCGCGCCTTACGGCGCAAGGCATGTCGTCACAAGCCAGGTGGAGCATCCGTCGACGTTGATGCTGTTGCGGCATCTGGAGGGCCTGGGGGCGCGGGTCACGTACCTGCCGGTCGATAACGAGGGGCGACTGGCCGCAGACGCGGTGCGCGCGGCGATCACAACCGATACCGCGCTTGTGACGCTCATGTGGGCCAACAACGAGACCGGCGTGCTGTTTCCCATACCGGAGATCGCGGCCATGACGCGCGCCATGGGCGTTGTGCTCCATGTCGATGCGGTGCAGGCGGCCGGGCGCATCCCCATCGATCTTGCGCGGCTTCCGGTCGACATGCTGTCGCTGTCCGGGCACAAGCTGCATGCGCCCCCCGGGGCGGGGGCGTTGTTCGCGCGCAAGGGTATCGAGATGACGCCGCTTTTGTGGGGGCACCAGGAACGCGCGCGCCGTGGCGGGAGCGAAAATCTGCCGGCGATCGTGGGGTTCGGGAGCGCCTGCGCGCTTGCCCGCGAGGATCTCGAGGCCCAGGTCCCGCGCATGGAGCGGCTGCGTGACGGCCTGGAGCAAGGCATCGCCGCGCGTTTTCCCGCCGCCCAGATCCATGGCGCCGCCGCGCCGCGATTACCCAATACCAGCAGTGTCGGTTTTGGCGCGCTGGATGGCGAGCGCCTCATGCAGGCCCTCGATCGGCGGGGCATCGCCGTGTCCTTGGGCGCGGCGTGCGCGGCCGGAGGGACGGGACCCTCTCATGTGTTGATGGCCATGGGCCTCGATAGGCGCGCCGCGCTCGGGACCATCCGGTTTTCGCTCGGGCGTTATAACACGAGCGCCTGCATTGAGCGGGTCCTGACGGTGCTCCCGGATGTCCTGCGCGACATGTCCGCGCGCGCGGCGTAGGAAGACCAGAGGATGCGAGGAGGCACGAAATGAAGGTCATGATCCGCAAAAACCGCGACGGGGTGCTATCGGCCTATGTCGCCAAGAAAGACCTGGAGGAGCCGATCGTAGCCATGGAGCGGCCCGCCATGTGGGGCGGCTCGGTGACGCTTGCCAACGGCTGGCGGTTGCAGCTGCCGGCGTTGGCAGTCGAGACCGCGCTCCCGATCACCGTCGAAGCCCGACGCGTCGGGGAGGGGTAGCCGCGTGAACGAATCCGATTGGCTGCGCCTGCAGGACCTTCTCGACGCCGACGCCGCATTATCCCTGCCGACGCTGCGGCGCGCCTTTCCGGGGCTCGTGTTCGCGCGCTGCGATGCCGCCGACATGGCCGGCAGCCGGCCCTTCCGAAGCACCCCGCTTGCCGACTTCTATCTCATGGACGGCCGGGGCCATTGTGTTTCCCTGACACCGGATCTGGCGGCCGCCACGGGCCTTCTGATCGCTGCGCGCGCGCCGTCATGACCGGGTTCCGGATCCCCGCCGAGGCGTGGGACATCACCGCCGCCGACCGCGAGCGCATGCAGGAGATGGCGCAAGGGGATCAGGCGGCGCAACAGGCCGCGATCACCGCCTTCGAGACGCGGATCGCCGCCGGTCTGGGGAGGCGCCATGGCGTGGCCTTCGCGGACGCCGCCCGCGGGCTCGAGGGGGTGCTCAAGGCCCATGGTATCGGGCCGGGTGACGAGATCATTGTTTCGGCCTATTCGTGGCACGAGATCGCGCGCGAGGTGTGGCGCGCCGGCGCCACCCCGGTCTTTTCCGATATCGACTACTGGTCCGGCACGCTCAATCCAGAAAAGGCCGCGCGCAAGATCGGGCCGGCGACACGCGCTATGTTGATCGCCAATACCAATGGCCATCCTGCGGATTGGGAGGCCTTCCGGACGCTCGGCGAGCGCCACGGCCTTTTGCTCATAGAGGATTCGACGGAGGCGCTGGGCTCGGCCTACGGCGAAACGCCCGTCGGCCGTTTTGGGGATGTCAGCCTTTTCGATTTCCGCGCGCGCGGCCCCGTCGCGTGCGGGGGCGGGGGCGTGGTGCTGACCGATGACGCATGGGTGGCGGAGTCGCTGCGCCAGGGTCTGGGGGGCATGCCCCATGCCTCCTTGAGCGCGCATGCGGCGGTCTTGCTGCAAGCGCAGTGGCGGCGCCTCGATGCCACGCTCGCCGCACGCGCCCATGTCGCCGCGCTCTACGCCCGCCATATCCGGTCCTTCGAGGGGATCAAGGATCCCTACACCGGGCCGCGCGTCACCACCCATCACCCGTTCACGTTCCTGGTCCATTTGGGCGCCCGTTTCAGTCGGCCGGCGCGCGACGCCATCGTCGACGACCTGCGCGCAGACGGTATCGAGGCGCGCCCTTACGCGACTCCGCTCTATCGCGATGGGCAATGCCGGCAAAAAGGCTTTTCGGGGGCCGGCTGCGGAATCACCGACAAGATCGCCGATCGCGGCATCGCGCTTCCTTTTCATGCCGAGCTCGCCGAGGCGGACATCGCGGTCATCGTCGAGGCCGTGAAGGACGCCTCGATCAACGTCGGCGCCGGGTCGGCGATCTATCTCTGACGACGCGCAAATGGCGCGTTCCCACGCGACCACAACCCATAGGAGGCGGTACCCATGAGTATTCCCGGAGATGTGCGCGAGGCCCTGGCCCGTGACCGGCTCATTCCTTACGTAGGCCCGGGGGTGCTCGCGCTCGATCCCGCGTGTCCGCTCCCGGCGACCCCCGAGGCGCTGGCATCGCGGCTCGCAGCCAAGGTTGCGGTTCCGCACAAGATCCGCGGCAACCTCACCGCCGCCGCCCAGTTCATCGAAAACTTCAAGCATCGAAAGACCGTAAGCGCCCTCATGCGCGATGCGTTTGCCGCGAGTGTCGCGCCCAACGTCTTGCATGATTGGCTTGCCGTATCGCGCCCCGCGCTTCTCGTGCACGCCTGGTATGATGATGTTCTGCGCGTGGCCCTCAAGGCGCGCGGCAACGACTGGGGTTCGGTGCAGGCGGTCAGCCAGGCCGAGCATCATGGCGCATGGGTCCATTATTTCCGACACGACGGCGCCCGCGTGGACCGCGCCGACGGCGTCTCATGGGCGACGCTCGTCTATGAGCCGCTCGGCGCCTTGAACCCCGCCGGCAATTTCCTGGTGTCGGATTCGGACTTGGTCGAGGTCCTGACCGAAATCGACATCCAGACGCCGATTCCAAAAGAGGTGCAGACGCTGCGCCAGGATCGCGGCTTTTTGTTTCTCGGCTGCCGTTTCACGACCCAGCTCGAGCGGGCCTTTGCGCGTCAGATCATGAAGCGCTCGCGCGGGCCGCACTGGGCGGTGTTGCCGGATGCCCCGACACGCAATGAATCCCGCTTCCTGTCCGAGCAATCGATAACGCCGATCGTAGTCGACCTCGCGGCCTTCGCGTGCGCGCTATCGGACGCCGAGCCCGCGCCCACCGCCCGCGACGCCCTGAGCGGGGCTTGACCAATACGTCGCCTGGTCAATCCGTCTCCACGCTCATGGCGATGGCCGCGCGCAGCCCCAAGGCCAGGCGCACCTTGCGGCGCACCGTCTCCACGGTGAGCGGCTGGGGCAGAAGGCCGTGAGCCCCCGCCGCCCGCCAAGGCTCGTGCGGCGCGTCGGCGGATGCGTCGACCCTCACCAGTATGCGCGTGCCGGGGCTCGCGTCGCGAATACGATCCATGACGCGGGCCTCGATCGTTCCGAGTTCGCCCGCGCCTATGACGACCAGATCGGGCCTTCGCGCGCGCAGGGGCGCAAGCGCCTGATCGAGGGTGGGCCACTCATGAGTCTCGTACTCGTCTTGCAACATGAACCGCAGGGCCGCGCGGCTGATCTCGCAGCCCTCGATCACGAATAAACAGCGGTTCGTCACCGCCTCGTCGCTTGTCACGCCGATTTGCATAGTGCGACCCTCCGGAACGTCATGGCCTGGGCGCAGCAATTTTCATTCCGTCCTACGACCGCCCGGCGCGCGCCGCCCCGCGCCATGCCGCGGGATTCCGTCCCTGTTGCCTTCGAGACAACTCCCACATTCGCGTGCCAGGTTTGTCGCAAGCGCGACACGCATAAGGCCCCAAAGGGCTCTGTTCCCGCGTGTTTGGCCCTGGCACGGCATTTGCTCTAACCGCTCCGTACGGCCCGTCATCCCGACATGCCAGGAGTCGAGACGCGGATGCGGCCGCTTTCATGACGTTCGCTCGGTGCCGCGCATCGCATGGCCCGCGAAACGGATTGGGAAACCAACGCCACGAAGAGTGTTACTACATAAGGAGATCAGAAATGACGGGATTACGACAAATCGCTTTCTATGGCAAGGGTGGCATCGGCAAGTCGACGACCTCCCAGAACACCTTGGCGGCGCTCGCCGAGATGGGCCAGAAGATCCTCATCGTCGGCTGCGACCCCAAGGCCGATTCGACGCGACTCATTTTGCACGCCAAGGCCCAGGACACGATCTTGAGCCTCGCGGCCTCCGCCGGCAGCGTCGAGGATCTGGAGCTTGAGGATGTCATGAAGGTCGGCTACCGGGACATCCGCTGCGTGGAGTCCGGCGGTCCGGAGCCTGGCGTGGGATGCGCCGGCCGGGGCGTCATAACCTCCATCAATTTCCTCGAGGAGGAGGGCGCCTATGACGGTGCCGACTACGTCTCCTATGACGTCTTGGGAGACGTCGTGTGCGGCGGCTTTGCCATGCCCATCCGCGAGAACAAGGCCCAGGAGATCTATATCGTGATGTCCGGCGAGATGATGGCCATGTATGCCGCCAACAATATCTCGAAGGGCATCCTGAAGTACGCCAATTCGGGCGGCGTGCGCCTAGGCGGGCTCGTCTGCAACGAGCGCCAGACCGACAAGGAGTATGAGCTCGCCGAGTCGTTGGCCAAGAAGCTCAACAGCAAGCTGATCCACTTCGTGCCGCGCGACAACCTCGTGCAGCATGCCGAGCTTAGGCGCATGACGGTCCTCGAGTACGCGCCGGACTCCAAGCAGGCCGACGAGTATCGGGCCTTGGCCACCAAGATCCACGAGAACGTGGGCAAGGGCACCATCCCCACGCCCATCACCATGGATGAGCTCGAGGACCTGCTCATGGAGCACGGCATCATGAAGGCGGTGGATGAGTCCATCGTGGGCAAGTCGGCCGCCGAGTGCGCGGTGGCCTGACGGCGTTGACGCGGGCCGGGGCCATGGCCCCGGCCGCACTGACAGGAGTTCGCTATGGATCTGACACCAGACGAAGTAAGGGCCCGCAATTCCGAGGCCATTTCGGAGGCGCTTTCGGTTTATCCCGAGAAGACCGCCAAGAAGCGTGCCAAGCACTTGAATGTGTATGAAGGCGACAAGCCCGACTGCGGCGTGAAATCCAACATCAAGTCGGTGCCGGGCGTCATGACGATCCGCGGTTGCGCGTACGCGGGCTCGAAGGGCGTCGTGTGGGGACCCATCAAGGACATGATCCACATATCCCACGGCCCTGTCGGGTGCGGCCAATACTCCTGGGCGGCGCGGCGCAACTATTACATCGGCGTCACAGGCGTCGACAGCTTCGTGACCATGCAATTTACATCCGACTTCCAGGAAAAGGACATCGTCTTCGGCGGCGACAAGAAGCTCGACAAGATCCTGGATGAGATCCAGACGCTGTTCCCGCTGAACCACGGCATCACCATTCAATCCGAGTGCCCCATAGGCCTCATAGGCGACGACATCGAGGCGGTCGCCAAGAAAAAGTCCAAGGAGTACGACGGCAAGACCATAGTGCCGGTGCGCTGCGAGGGCTTTCGCGGCGTATCGCAATCCCTGGGCCACCACATCGCCAATGACGCGGTTCGGGACTGGGTCTTCGAGAAGGGCGCGGACAAGGTGGCGCCCTTCGAGAGCACGCCCTATGACGTGGCCATCATCGGCGATTACAACATCGGGGGCGATGCCTGGTCGTCGCGCATCCTGCTGGAGGAAATGGGCCTGCGCGTCATCGCCCAGTGGTCCGGCGACGGCAGTTTGGCCGAGCTCGAGAACACCCCCAAGGCCAAGCTCAATATTCTGCACTGCTACCGCTCCATGAATTACATATCCCGCTACATGGAGGAGAAGTTCGGCATCCCGTGGGTGGAGTACAACTTCTTCGGCCCATCGAAGGTGGCCGAATCGCTGCGCACCATAGCCAGCCACTTCGACGATGGCATCAAGGAGGGGGCGGAGCGCGTCATCGCCAAGTACCAGGCGCTCATGGACGCGGTCATCGCCAAATACAAGCCGCGCCTCCAAGGCAAGAAGGTCATGCTCTATGTCGGCGGGTTGAGGCCGCGCCATGTCATAGGCGCCTATGAGGATCTCGGCATGGAGGTCATCGGAACAGGCTACGAGTTTGGCCACAACGACGACTATCAGCGCACCACCCATTACGTGAAGGACGGCACGTTGATCTACGACGACGTGACGGGCTACGAGTTCGAAAAGTTCGTCGACCGCCTGCAGCCCGATCTCGTAGGGTCCGGGATCAAGGAAAAGTATGTCTTTCAGAAAATGGGCGTGCCCTTCCGTCAGATGCACTCCTGGGATTACTCGGGCCCCTACCACGGCTACGACGGTTTCGCGATCTTCGCCCGCGACATGGACATGGCGATCAACAATCCGGTGTGGGGCCTCACCAAGGCCCCCTGGAACGCGGGGCAATAGGCCGGTCATAGGCGCCCTCATCGAATGAATGGAGAGTTTGCATGAGCCAGAATGCGGAAAAAGTCCTCGACCATTTTACGTTGTTCCGGTCCCCGGAATACGTAAACATGTTCGAAAACAAAAAGACCTTCGAGAATGCCGTTCCGGACGCCGAACTTCAAAAGGCCGTCGACTGGACCAAGACCCGGGAATATCGCGAGCTGAACTTCGCGCGCGAGGCCCTGGTCGTGAATCCCGCGAAGGCCTGCCAGCCCCTGGGGGCGGTGTTCGCGGCGCTGGGCTTCGAGGGGACCTTGCCGTTCGTGCACGGGTCGCAGGGCTGCGTCGCCTATTACCGCAGCCACTTCAGTCGGCATTTCAAGGAGCCCACATCGTGCGTATCGTCCTCCATGACCGAGGATGCCGCGGTGTTCGGGGGCCTGAACAACATGATCGATGGGCTTGCGAACACCTATAACCTCTATAAGCCCAAGATGATTGCCGTGTCGACGACGTGCATGGCCGAGGTGATAGGCGACGACCTGAATGCCTTCATAAAGACCGCAAAGGAAAAGGGCTCGGTGCCGCAGGCCTTCGATGTCCCGTTCACGCATACGCCGGCGTTCGTGGGCAGCCATATCACGGGCTACGACAACACCATGAGGAGCATCCTGGAGCACTTCTGGGACGGCAAGGCCGGGACCGAGGCACCGCTCGCGCGGGTGCCCGGCGGCGGCATCAACTTCATCGGCGGTTTCGATGGCTACGCGATCGGCAACATGCGCGAGGTCAAGCGCCTCTTTGGTCTCATGGGCATCGACTACACGATCCTCGGAGACAACAGCGATGTGTGGGACACTCCGACCGACGGCGAGTTTCGCATGTACGACGGCGGCACGACGCTCGCCAGCACGGCGGCCGCCCTCCATGCCAAGGCGACGATTTCCATGCAGGAGTTCTGCACGCCCAAGACGCTCGCTTATGTCGGAAAAAAGGGCCAGGAGGTCGTGGCCTTCAACCACCCCATGGGGGTCGCCGGGACCGACCGCTTCCTGATGGAGGTGGCGCGGCTTTCGGGGCGCCCGATCCCCGAGGAGATCGCGCGCGAAAGGGGTCGTCTCGTCGATGCCATCGCCGATTCCTCGGCGCATATCCACGGCAAGCGCTTCGCGCTTTACGGGGATCCGGATATGACGCTCGGTCTCGCGGCCTTTCTGCTGGAACTCGGCGCCGAGCCCGTGCACATCCTCGCCAGCAACGGCACTCCGGAGTGGGGCGAGCGCGTGCAGGCGTTGCTGGATTCCTCGCCGTTCGGCAAGGGTTGTCACGCCTATCCGGGGCGTGACCTCTGGCATATGCGCTCGCTGTTGTTCACCGAGCCCGTCGACTTTCTGATCGGCAACACCTACGGGAAGTTTCTCGAGCGCGACACGCACACGCCCTTGATCCGGATCGGGTTCCCGATCTTCGATCGGCATCACCACCATCGCTATCCGCTGTGGGGCTACCAGGGCGCCATGAACACGCTCGTGAAGATCCTCGACAAGATCTTCGATGTGACCGACGCCGACACCAACATACCGGGCAAGACCGACTACAGCTTCGACATCATCCGGTAGAAATGGCGCCCGCTCATCCACGGAGGGCGAGCGGGCCTTTCAGGGCATGCCAAGGATGGCCGCGGGCCAGAGGTGAGGTATGGGCAGCGTGACGTTCATTGCTCCTCCTTTCGATGTCAAGCGCGTGATCCCTGTCGGATCGCGACGCTATGCGACGCTCCTCAGTCTTGCCAGCGAGGTCCCGTGGCCGGCGCACAAGATCTGTGGTCAGGGATTATGCGGGGCCTGCGCGGTCAAGGTCGTGTTTTGCGACCGCAATCGGGCTGCGGCGCGGGTCAGTCTGGGTCCGGACGAAAAGACGCTGCTCTATCGCGCCGGGAAACTCACCGACGCGCAATATCGCGCCGCCGACATCCCGGCCCATCCGGCGCTCTGGCGCCTCGCCTGTCAATACGTGGTGGAAGACGAGGACATCCTGGTCTTTGCCTGAATGCCCGCAAGCGTCATGGAGGTGATATGGACGGTCTGGCCAATACCGTGCAGCAGGTCTTCAATGAACCGGCGTGCGGCAAGAATCAGGGGAAGGGCGAGAAGGAGCGCAAAAAGGGCTGCACCCAGGCCCTGCAGCCGGGGGCGGCGGCCGGGGGCTGCGCCTTCGATGGCGCCAAGATCGCTCTGGCCCCCATCACCGACGTAGCCCATCTCGTGCATGGCCCCATCGCCTGCGAGGGCAACTCCTGGGACAACCGCGGGGCCAAGTCCTCGGGCCCGCTCCTGTACCGCACGGGATTCACGACCGACATCAACGAGACGGATGTGGTCTTCGGCGGTGAGAAGCGGCTGTTTCGCGCCATAAAGGAGATCCTCGCCAAGTACGATCCGCCGGCGGTGTTCGTCTATCAGACGTGCGTGACCGCGCTCATAGGCGATGACATCGAGGCCTTATGCAAGGCGGCGAGCACGCGCTTTGGCAGGCCGGTCATCCCCGTCAATGCCCCGGGCTTCGTGGGTAGCAAGAACCTCGGCAACAAGCTCGCCGGAGAGGCCCTGCTCGAGTATGTGATAGGCACCCAGGAACCCGAGCGCACGACGCCCTACGACATCAACATCATCGGCGAATACAACCTCGCGGGCGAGCTCTGGCAGGTCAAGCCCCTGCTGACCGAGCTCGGCATCCGCGTCCTTGCGTGCATAAGCGGCGACGCGCGTTACCGCGAGGTGGCGTCGGCGCATCGCGCGCGCGCGACCATGATGGTGTGCTCCAAGGCCATGATCAATGTCGCGCGCAAAATGGAAGAGCGCTACGCCATCCCGTTTTTCGAGGGCTCGTTCTATGGCGTGTCGGACATGAGCGAGGCGTTGCGCGAAATCGCGCGCCTGCTCATCGCGCGCGGCGCGCCCGCGGATCTGGCGGACCGCGTCGAGGCCCTTGTCGCGCGCGAGGAGACGCGCGCCTGGGCGCGCCTGGCCGCCTATCGGCCAAGGCTCGAGGGCAAGCGCGTCCTTCTGATCACGGGCGGCGTCAAGTCCTGGTCGGTGGTCGCGGCCCTGCAGGAGATCGGCATCGAGATCGTGGGCACGAGCGTCAAGAAATCGACCAAGGAGGACAAGGAGCGCATCAAGAAGATCATGGGCGACGAGGCCCACATGATCGAGGACATGACGCCGCGCGAGATGTATAAGCTTTTGAAGGACGCGCGCGCGGACATCATGTTGTCGGGCGGTCGCTCGCAGTTCGTGGCCTTGAAGGCCAAGGTGCCGTGGCTCGACATCAATCAGGAGCGCCACCACGCCTATGCCGGCTATGACGGCATGGTGGCGCTCGTAAGCGAGATCGACAAGGCGCTCGCCAATCCCATCTGGGGGCAGGCGCGCCGGCCTGCGCCATGGGACACATGGGAGCTGTCATGAGCGCCGCCGTGCCCCCGCGCGAACACGCCACGGGTCTTGCGGCCAAGGCCTGCACCGTGAATCCCTTGAAGATGAGCCAGCCGCTCGGGGCGGCGCTCGCCTTCCTCGGGATCGCCGGGTCCATGCCGGTCTTTCATGGTTCGCAGGGATGCACGGCCTTCGGCCTCGTGTTGTTCGTCCGCCACTTCCGCGAGTCGATCCCGCTGCAGACCACCGCCATGAACGAGGTCACGACCATCCTCGGGGGCGGAGAAAACATCGAAAAGGCGCTTCTCAATATCCACAAGCGCGCGCAGCCTTCGTTCATCGGCATCGCCTCGACCGGGCTTACCGAGACCAAGGGCGACGACGTCGTGGGCGATCTGCGGCGCATCAAGGCCGACCATCCGGAACTCGACATGCCGATCGTCTATGTGTCGACGCCCGACTATCAGGGGGCCTTCCAGGACGGCTGGGCCAAGGCCGTTGCCGCCATCGTCGATTCCCTGGCGGCGCCCGCCGCCACCGTCAAGGGCCAGGTGGCAATCCTGCCGGGCTGCCATGTCACCCCGGGAGACATCGCCGCGCTGCGCGATATCGTCACCGACTTCGGCCTGTCCCCCATCTTCCTGCCCGATCTGTCGGGTTCGCTCGACGGTCATGTGCCCGAGGACTTCAGCCCCACGAGCCTAGGCGGCACGACCCCGGCCGAGATCGCGCGCGTCGGGGCCTCGGAAATGGCGCTTGCGATCGGCGATCAGATGCGTCCGGCGGCGCGCGCGCTGGCCGAGAGGGCCGAGGTCCCGACGCGGATGTTCGAGAGCCTCACCGGGCTTGGCGCCTCCGACGATCTGTTTGCGTCCCTGAGCGCCCTGTCGGGACGGCCGGTGCCCGACAAGTATCGCCGCGAGCGCAGCCAGCTCGTGGACGCCATGCTCGACGCGCACTTCTTTTTCGGCGGCAAGCGCGTGGCCATCGGCGCCGAACCGGATCTGCTGTGGGCGCTGGGGGCATGGTGCAAGGACATGGGTTGCGAGATTGCCGCGGCCGTCACCACGACCGATTCCCCGATGCTCGCGCGACTTAGAGAAGACGGCGCGCGCATCGGCGACCTCGAGGACCTGGAGGCGCGAGCCGGTGGCTGCGACCTCTTGATCACCCATTCGCACGGGCGCCAGGCCGCGCAACGCCTGGGCATCCCGTTTTTGCGCATGGGTCTGCCGATCTTCGATCGCTTGGGCGCCGCGCACCGCGTCATGGTGGGCTACAAGGGCACGCGCGACCTCGTGTTCGAGGTGGGCAACATCTTTCTCGCCAACACCCATGAATTGCGGCCCGACCATGATCCGTCAGGCGACCATCATCCCCACCATTCCCCCGCGGAGGCTTGAATTGTCATGAAGATCGCATTTGCAACGCAGGACTTGAGGCGCGTCGATGCGCATTTCGGTTGGGCCAAGAACATCGCCATATACGAGGTGTCGGCGGACGGCCATGAGCGCGTGGCCGTGCACGAGTTCGACGGCGAGCTCAACGAGGACGGCAACGAGGACAAGCTCGGGCCGAAGCTCGAGGTGGTGGCCGACTGCGCCATCCTCTACGTCGCCGCCATAGGAGGATCGGGGGCGGCGCGCGTGGTCGCGAAGAATGTGCATCCGGTGAAGGTCTCGAGCCCGGAGCCGATCGAAGATCTCCTCGAGAAATTGCGCAAGGTGTTGGCGGGCACGCCGCCGCCGTGGTTGCGCAAGGCCTTGCTGAAGGGCCAGGAACGCCGCTTCGTTCTGGATGAGGAGGCAAGCCATGGCGCGCGATGAAAGGGTCCTGGAAGATGACGCGGTGTGGCAATCGCCGTTCATCGGGGAGCTCGTCAAGCAGTGGCGGGCGCAGGATACGCACGGGGCCTGGGAGAAAAAGACCGATCGCGAGCTGCTCGACCCCTATGTCGTCGACAAGGCCAAACGCAAGGAGATCCCGATCATTGGCGATCCGGACCCCGAGACCCTCTGGCGCCTGGAACTTTTCTATAACGCCGTCGGCCTGTGCGTCGAACGCCGGACCGGGGTCATGGCTCAACCCATGATCAAGATGCACCACGAGGGCTTCGGGCGTCTCGTGTTGCTTGCCGGGCGGATCGTGGTGGTGAACAAGCACTTGCGCGACGTGCACCGCTACGGTTACCCGACGTTCGCGGCCCTGGGGGCGGAGGGCGACAAGATCGTCGCCGACGCGGTGGCCATGATCGAGCGCTATCCCGATCTCGCCAATTACGGGGGCTGATGCCATGAGCGAGAACGTGAGCGGCGATGCCGCGGAATCCTTGAAGAAGCACATCAAGAAGCTGAGTGCCCAGGCCATCGAACACAAGATGCGCCTCCACGATCTGGCCGAGGACCTGCCGGCCGGGTGGGAGACGATCCGCGAGGTGGCGGCCGACACCCACGAGGCCTATCGCGCCCTGGCCGCGGCGCGCGCCGAACTCGCGCAGGCGGAGGGCGGGCGTGACTGACATCGTGGTGACCATGCCCGATGGGCGTAGCTGGGTGCCGCGCTTCGTCCAGGCCTTGAACCGCGACAAATGCATCGGTTGCGGGCGTTGCTACCGGGTGTGTGGGCGCGACGTCCTGCGGCTCGTGGGGTTGACCGACGACGGCGAGACCGTGGCCATTGGCGCGGGCGAGGACGAGGACGAGGACGGGGAATACGAGAAGAAAGTCATGACCATAGCAGAGCCCCAGAACTGCGTCGGGTGCGAGGCCTGCGCCAAGATCTGCCCCAAGAAATGCTACACCCACGCACCCATGCAAGAGGGAGGCTAGAGCGATGACCGCGGACCGATCGAGCGAGGCGTTCACCGGGAGGGATGGGCCCATGGATGGCGTGGTGGCGCGCGCCTTCGCGGGCGTGTTCTCGCGCTTTCATACCCTGGGCCTCGATGCCCGGGAGTTTTCGGTCCTGCGCCGCCGCCACTTGCGCGGACAGGCCGGGGACGACGCCACGCCCGATGGGTGCGCGGCCTTGCGGACCGACGAGCACGGCGAGCTCGTGGAGCTCCTGTTGGCGCACCGCGCCGACGGGTCCCGCGAGACCTTATGGCTGGCCTTTACGATCGCCACCGCGTGCCTCGGCGATAATCATCTCTGGCAGGACATGGGGCTTCATGGCCGCGAGGAACTCTCCATGCTCTTGCGCCGGCATTTCACCGTGCTCCATGACAGGAACGTCCACAACATGAAGTGGAAGAAGTTTTTCTACAAGGAGCTCTGTCGGCAGGCGCAGGTGACGGTGTGCAAGGCCCCGAGCTGCCGCGCGTGCAATGACTACGCGGCCTGTTTCGGCCCCGAATGACGCTCGCCCAAGCGCGCGGGCGGACGGCCTTAGGGTCGCCAACAAGCGGGGACATCGCGCGGGCGCGGCATGTGGTATAAAGGGATATCTCGCGGGATGGCGAACGACCGCCTGAAGGCGAGCCCCTTGACCGCGGATGTCGGTGGCGGCGAGGTCGACCCCATGACCGGGCCCGGAAGGCCTGAAGGAGTAAGCGATGGAGCGTAGTTATCTCGTGTTCCCCCGAGGCGCGGTGTTCGGCATGGCGGCGTGGATCGCGGTCTCGGCCCTCGTCGGCGCCGACGCCATCGCGAAGACCGCGACATTGTCGCGGCAGGCCTTGCGCAGCCTGGCGCTGCCGAACAAACCGCCGGTGCCGGCCGACGACCCGATGACCCCCGCGAAGATCGCGCTCGGCAAGGAGCTTTATTTCGATCCGCGCTTGTCGAGCACCGGCACGATATCCTGTGATTCCTGTCATAACGTCATGGGCACGGGCACCGACAACCGCAAGTTCCCGCAGGGCGTCGATGGGCGGCTCGACACCACGCGCAGCGCGCCCACGGTGTTCAACGCCGCCTTTCTGCCGGTGCAGTTCTGGGACGGGCGCGCGCCGTCGCTCGAGGCGCAGGCCAAGGGACCGCTTCTGAATCACAAGGAGATGGGCATGCCGAACGGCCGGGCGGTCGCGGCCCGCGTGCAGGCCATCCCGGGCTATCGCCGGCAGTTCCATCGCGCGTTTCCAGGGCCCCATCCCGTGACCTTCGATAATATCGCCAAGGCCATAGCGACCTACGAGCGCACGCTCATCACCCCCGACAGCCCCTTTGATCGTTATGCCAAGGGCGATCGCAACGCCATAAGTCCCGAGGCGCGCAAGGGGTTCATGGAGGTGCAGGAGCTGGGCTGCACCGCCTGTCATAGCGGGCCCATGTTCAATGGCGCCAGCAACCTGCCGATGGGTCAGGGATTCTTCATGAAATTCCCCATCTATACCCACAACAAATACGTCGCCGAGTACCACCTCATGGCGCATCTGGGACGTTACCGAGTGACGCACAAGCCCGCCGACAAGCATATGTGGGTGGTGTCCTCGTGGCGGGATGTGGCGCTCGAGGCGCCTTATTTCAATAACGGCTCGGTCCCGACCTTGGCGCAGGCGGTGCGCGTCATGGCCCGCGTGCAGCTCGACAAGACGCTCACCGTGGCCCAGGTGCGCGAGATCGTGGCGTTCCTCGATACCCTCACCGGCAGGCTCCCCCGGCAAATGATGCCCACGCTGCCAAACACCCCGAATACGGCGTTAGCCGTGAGCGGCGAATAGCGGCGAGGGCGAGGCGGCGCGCCCCATGCGGGCGCGTGCGTCCCGCACCCATTGCGCAGGGGGCCGGGGCCGGGCCGCGCGTCGACCCGGACGCGGCCGCCCGGTGCCCGCAGGGTCTCCCTTGCGGCGGCCCTTCTTGCGCGCGACCCAGCAGCTTCTAGAATTCTCCCCATCAGTGATCGTCAGGGATGTCGGCTGGCGTCGGGGCGCGTGTCGGGGGTTCGAAAAATCCGAGCGGCGGCGTACCATGGCGTTGGCTCTGATATATATCAAATGGGCGGACGCGGACCGGGAGGCCGCGAAGGGCGCGCGGGAGGCGTTCGCGGGACGGGCGGACGCGTAGTGACCGCGGGCGAGACCACGGGATCCTGGGGCGCGGGCGATGACGGTGAGGCGGCGTGGGTGGGCTATCAATATCGTGGCCGCGCTGCTCGTCGTGGGCGTCGGCGTGGTCACCGGCCTTACGGTCTTTACCGTGATGCGCACCAATGCCGATGTCGCCCTTCAGCGCAACCTCGTGTCCGGACTTGCGTTGCGCGTGCAGTGGGCGGTCCGCGATATCCACGACGCGCGGCTGCGCGTGCGCATCGTGGCGAGCCGTCCGTTCCTGGCCGATCAACTGGCGGCCCCGCCCCGGCGGGCTCGCGCGGCGCTGACGGCGGTGGATCGGGGGCTGCGCGCCTTCCTCCCCATGCATCTGTCGGCATTGGCGCTCTATCGGGATAACGGGACCCTCTATGCCCGCGCCGGGCGCTTCATGGCGCACCCGGTCGTCGAGATGCCCCTGCGCGGGAAGCTTGGCACGACCCTCTTGTGGAACGAGGGGCGCGGCTTCGTGCTGCGCGCGGCCCTGCCGGTCTACCGTCGGGGCGCGGTCGTCGGGTGGCTGGCGGGCGACGCCCCCTTGCCGACCTTGAGCCGCCTGTTGCTCGGGGCCAAGGCCCTGCGCTCGGCCGCCAACGTCGGCCTGTGCGGGCCGGTGGGCGCGCGCATGAGCTGCTTTCCGGACACCTTCGACCCGACGCGGGCGTTTGCGCGCATGAAGCGCAGTCGCCACGGGGTCCCGTTGCCCATGAGTTACGCGCTGGCCGGTCGCACCGGTTTTGTCTTGACGCACAATTATCTGGGCCACCGGGTGGCCGCCGCCTATCGTCCCGTCGCCGACACCGGCCTTGGGATGGTGTTGACCATGGATACCGCGGCGCTCTATGCCCCCGTGTATCGCGAATTCACCATCGTGCTGCCGCTCATCGTGGCGGTGCTGGCGACCGCGCTTCTGGCGTTGCGCTGGCAACTCGCGCCGCTCGTCGCGGAGCTTGTGAGCTCGGAACAGAGCGCCCGCGAGGCCCATGCGCGCCTGAAGGATACCGAGAGCCAGGTGCGGGCGCTCGTGAGCAACGTCGACGAGGGCATCGCCACGATCTCGGAGACGGGCATCGTCGAGACCTTCAACCCCGCCATGGCGCGCCTCTTTGGCTATGCGCCCGAGGAGGTGATCGGCCGCAACGTCAGCATGCTCATGCCCGAGCCGCATCGCAGCCACCACGATGATTATCTGCGCCACTACCGGGACACCGGCGAGGCGCGGGTCATAGGGAGCGGTCGGGAGCTCACGGGCCGCCGCCGGGATGGCAGTGAGTTTCCGGTCGACCTGCGGGTGTCGGAGTTCTACCTCGGGGGCAAGCGGCGCTTCATCGGCACGGCGCGCGACGCCACAGGACGCAAGGAGGCCGAGCGCCGCATGGAATATGTGGCGACCCACGATGCGCTGACCGACCTCCCGGGCCGCGCGTTGATCCAGACGCGCATCGGTCAGCTCATACGGCGCGCCGAACGCAGCGGCCAGCTGTTCGCGGTGATGTTCGTGGACCTGGACGACTTCAAGGGGGTCAACGACTCGCTTGGCCACGAGCAGGGCGATCGTTTCCTGCGGCTCGTGGCGCGCCGCCTGCAAGAGGTCTTGCGCGCCGAGGACACGGTCGGACGCCTCGGCGGGGATGAGTTCGTCATCCTGACGGCGGCGCTGGTCACGCCTCTGGACGCGGCGCTGATTGCCGACAAGCTCCTGCGCGCGCTGACGGCGCCCTATCTCCTGGAGGACCACACCCTGTATAGCAGCGCCAGTATCGGCGTTGCCCTCTACCCCCAAGATGGTCGTGACGTCGACACCCTGCTGCGCCACAGTGACGCCGCGATGTATCAGGCCAAGCGCGCCGGCCGCGGCCAGTATCGCTGCTACGATGAGGCCGTCAACGCCACGTCCCATGATGAGATTCGGCTCGCGAGCGGCCTGCACAAGGCCTTGAGCGCGGGCGAGCTCGTGCTCTATTACCGGCCGGCGCGCGCCATCGGCGAACGTAGGGTGGTGGCCCTGGAGACGGTCCTCCGGTGGCGCCATCCGGACCAGGGCTTGCTGGATGGCGACGACTTTCTGGGGATCGCCGAGGAGGCCGGCCTCGCGGTGTCGCTCGCCGAGTGGACGCTGCGCCAGGTGGGCAGCGAGCTTGCGCGCTGGCGCGATCAAGGCCTTGAGACGCCGCCGGTCTACATCCGGCTGGGTTCCCGGCCGTTTCGCGACGCCCGCCTCCCGGAGTCGTTTGCCGCGCTTTTGGCCGGCGGCGGGGGGTCTGGGGTGGTGGGCGTGGAGATACGCGAGGAGGACGTGATGGATGACCCGCAGGGGGCGCTCGAGGCGCTGTCCGGTTGGCGCCGGCACGGCGTCGACGTGATGCTGGGCGACTACGGGGCCGGACCGTCCAGCCTTCCCTACCTGAAGGCGCTCGCGGTGCGCGCGGTGCGACTCGACGCCACGCTGACCCTCGATGAGGCGGCGGATGCCGAGTCCATCGACGACCTCACGACCATCATCGCGACCTTGCACGCGCTCGATATCGCGGTCGTGGCCTCGCACGTCGCCACCCCGGGACAATACGAGGCCATGCGGCGTTGGGGATGCGACCGCTACGTCGGGGATCTGGCCGGACCGCTCATGCGCGCCGACGGCTGCGCGGCCTGTCTACGCGAAGAGGACACGTCCGCGGCCGGGCAGAAGGCGGGCGAGGCGCGGCCTCGCCCGGATCCGCTCTAGCCCGCCTCGCCCGACGGGGCGGCGGCCCGCTCCTGGCGGCGCGCCAGGCGCTTTTCCAGGGCCCCCGGGCGCTCGGGGATGGTGTTCTCCCCGAATAGCGACTGTTTGAGGAAGCGAAACGCGAAGCGCATGAGCGCCACGTCGTCTTGCATCAGCCGTTCGCGCTCCTGGGGCGCCACCACATAGACCTCGTCGAAGGACGGCGTGCTCATGAAGTCCCGGAACCCGTCCAGATCGTAGCTCGCGAGGAAAAATAGCTGCAGGCTGCGATCCGACGGCTTGCCGATGGTCGGCCCGCACGAACGCTTCTTCAAAACGACCTGCCGCCACTCGCGGTTCATGTCGTCGTAGACATCGACGCCCTGACTCTCGCGGTAGGCGCGCACGGTCTGCGTCTGCGGCTCGTCATGGCCCAGGCAATGGTCCTCCTTGACGATGAAGTACGCGTCCTCATCGGTCGGTGAATCCTTCTTGCGCATCGACATGAGGCCCAGGGCGTAATAGCGGCAGGCGGTTGGCCGGTCTTCGTAGACGCCACAACCCTGCTCGGTCAGGAACAGGCAACGGGTCGATTCGTCCGCGGTGCGCAGCTTGAGGCCCGGCACCCCGTGACCATCCATCTCGAACGGGACCGTGTGACGAAACAGGAACTCGCGCGCGCTGATCTGGAGGCGCGTCTTGAGGCGCAGGATATCGTAGGGCGTGAGCTGGATGTCGATGCTCTGACAGCATTTGTTGAAGCACGCGATCTGGCTGTGGCAGGCGAACTGGAACGGGTCGTCCAGGCCTAGCTTGACGGGGGTTATCGGGCTTTGGGAATGCGCGTCGAAGGGATCTTGGTTCATGGCTTCCTCGTGGACATCCAGGATGCGACGGACAAAAAAAAGGGGGTCCCGCGGGACCCCCTCATTATACCTCGTTTAAGCCCGCGAGTATCGCGTTTACGCTGCGGTGGGCTTAGAGACGAGGTCGACGTGCGGACGCTTGAACACGTTCCACTTCTTGGTCTTGCGGTCGTACGTCGAGTTCACGAAGCACTTCCAGTTCTTTTCATCGACCACGTTGAAGTCCATCCGGTAGTAGAAGCCGGGGTAGCGGGACTCCTCGCGGAACTGGATGTGCTTCATGTGCGCCTCGGCGGCCAGCACGCGGTGGTAGTTCTCCCAGGCGCGCAAAAGCTCGTGAAGGTCCTTGGCGCGCATTTTCAGCGCGTCTTCCTTCAGCATCTCGAGCTTCTCCTCGGCAACCGCCAGCATCTTGGCGTTGGTCTGGTACCAGGTCGCGACCCCCGCCACATACTCGTCCATGATCTTCTGCAGGCGGAACTGCAGCATGCGCGGCGTGATGTAGTTGGGGTTGACGTCGATGGCCGTGGTGTAGTCCTTGTGCTCCAGGAAGGTGCGAACCGGCCGATAGATCTCCTCGACGAGTTCGTTCACCGGCGTGTCGAGCTCCGGCACCCAGTCCTTGTTGTCGAGCGCGAACTTCACCATGCCCTTGGCGGCGATGCGCCCTTCGGCATGCGAGCCCGACGAGAACTTGTGGCCCGAGGCGCCCACGCCGTCGCCGGCGGTGAAGAGCCCCTTGACGGTGGTCATGGAGCGGTAGCCCCAGTGCCAGTCGTCCGGCGCGCCGAGATCCTCGGGTCCCGAGACCCAGATCCCGGAGCAGCCCGAGTGCGAGCCGAGCAGGTACGGTTCGGTCGGCATCAGCTCGGAGGGCTTCTTCTCGGGCTCGATGTTCTCGCCCGCCCACACGCCGGCCTGACCGATACACATGTCGAGGAAGTCTTCCCAGGCCTCGGCCTCGAGGTGCTTGATCTCCTTCGGGGTCATGGTCTCGGCAAGCTTCGCGAGCGCGGTCGGCGTATCCATGTAGATCGGGCCGCGGCCTTCCTTCATCTCATGCAGCATGAGGTGGTTGCGCAGGCAGCTCGCGGGCACATGGGCCAAGCCATAGGGAGGATACTGTTTCAGCATCTCCTTGTTGCGCTCCATGTAGACCTCGCCGAAGGCGTTGACGGCCTTGGCCTTGAACAGCAGGAACCAGGCGCCGACCGGACCGTAGCCGTCCTTGAAGCGCGCCGGCACGAAGCGGTTCTCCATCATGGTGAGCTCGGCGCCGGCCTCGGCGGCCATCGCGTAGGTCGAACCCGCGTTCCACACCGGATACCAGGCGCGGCCCGTGCCCTCACCCACCGAGCGCGGACGGAAGATGTTCACCGCGCCGCCGGCGACCAGCAGGCAGGCCTTGAACTTGTAGACGTAAACCTTGTGGTCGCGAACGCTAAAGCCGACCGCGCCCGCCACGCGCTTGGGGTCCTTCTTGTCGTTCACGAGCTTGACGATGAAGACGCGCTCCTGAATGTTGTCCATCCCCAGGGCCTTCTTCGCGGCTTCGGCAACGATGACCTTGTAGGACTCGCCATTGATCATGATCTGCCATTTGCCGGAACGCACGGGCTTGCCGCCGTCCTTCAGCGGCTTGTCCTCGTCACCCGGCTGCTTCCAGATGGGCAGACCCCACTCCTCGAACAGATGGACCGAGTCGTCGACGTGGCGGCCGACGTCATAGGCCAGGTCGTCACGGGTGATGCCCA
>DAHWGZ010000129.1 GCA_027335965.1 Acidiferrobacter sp. | reverse complement strand
TAATCCACGTCGCTTGAGGTCGGGCAGGTCAATACATGATCTACTCATGCTGTTGCGACGCATGGGGCGTGGCGACATCGTTGCGCATGGGTTTCGTAGCACCTTTCGTGACTGGGCCGCTGAAACCACGAACTTTCAAGGCGAGGTGGTCGAGATGGCCTTGGCGCACGCGATCGGAAACGCCGTGGAAGCCGCCTATAGACGGGGTGACCTCATAGAGGAGACGCGAGCTCATGGGAGCCTGGGCCAAGTACCGCGGAGGAATAAACACCGTTGCGACAATCATGAGGGCAAAGGAGGCGCAGCAATGAAGGCACACAGTCTGCAATTTATCACCGATGAAACGGGCCAGCGCGTGGCAGTGGTATTACCTTTAGGCGACTATGAGAGGCTGTTGGCAATCCTGCGCCATGAGGCCCGCCGTCAAAGCGAGGCGCTGCAAAACGACCCACAAGAACGCGAGGACGCGGAGTTTATCGAGCGTATGGCGGCATGGGACTGAGGCGCGGGGATATCGTTACCGTGGCGGCCCCTGGCGATTTTGGCAAGCCTCGCCCGGCGCTCGTCGTGCAAGCCGATGCTTTTTCCGGGCATCCTACGGTTACGGTCTGTCTTCTCACGAGCGCATTGCGCGATGCGCCTTTGTTCCGCCTGGACATCGCGCCCACGTCGGAAAATGGCCTGCGCGTTCCCTCACAGATTCAAATCGACAAGCTTTTAACCATCTACCACGACAAGGTGGGGCCGCCCATTGGGCATCTGGACGACCGCAGCTTGCAGCGCGTGGACAACGCCTTGGCGCGGTGGCTGGGGCTAGAGTGAACGCGGACCGTGTTGCGAGCTATCAGGACTGGCGAGACGATCTGCTGAGGGGCGGTGGGGCCCGTTACCGGCCTGCCGTATGCTCTCGCGGACCTCTCATAGACGCTTGGATCAACCCCGACACATACGATATCGCACGCGGCAGCATTGATATATCCCCCTGGGGCTTCCCGACCGATCGGGCCGGGACCATCGCGGCCATCCGGGCGCGAGCGGACTTGCTCAGGCGCGCAACCAATGCCCGGGCGGGAGAGGGTATCCCCCAAAACGTCCCCGACTGCGAAGGCCGCCACGTCATTCCCGTGCGCTGGTGGAATATGGACGGATATCAGCTTGTACCCGTGAGCCAGGGGTGTGAGTACGCTTTCGCGTATGCGGCCGTGGACGCCTTTGCGGCGGCTTGGCGCGAAGCAGGGGCCTTGCCCAAGTCGCGTGAGGCGAAAGACGATCTGGCCCGATGGTGCGGTGACGCCAAAGAGGCCGTCGCCCGCCTCGTCACGGTTCCTGAGCAGACTATGTAATGGGGGCAAAGCGGTCATTCGGCCGGCTATCTCGGGCAGACCAACATTGACCACCTGGCACGTCGGCCTCAGAGCCCCACGTCAGCAAAGCAATCGCGGCGAAGTTGCCGTTGATTCCTAGAGTTGTCCTCAGTAACCGCTCTACGTGTGTTAAATCGCACCCTAAAGGCGCCACCGATTCGCGGCTTAATGGAGCCACGGCAAAGTGGCCTTTTCCCGGTTTCGGATGAGTGCGTTTTACGGGGTTTTTGGCAAGCTGACAAGAGCCCTGAATTACGTCTCGTGAGGGCGGGGCGGCGGACGCAGAGCGCCGCCCCGCCGAGATGAGAGAAGGTACGCGGTTTAGGCGGACGGCACGGGCGAGGATGACGCAGGGCCCGAGGGTGGCGCCTGAGCCGCCAGCACGCCCAGGAGGCGCCCGCATTCGACGCTCTTTTGCGCATGGCGTTCGTGCGCGTCGACGAGATCGGTTTTGAGCTCGGCGATCCGGGCGTCACGCTCGGTGATGGTCGCGCGACACGCCGCCAGGGTCGCCTCGCAGGCCGCACCTTGGGTGCGCCACTCCTCGATGGCGGAAGTCTGCGCGTGCAATGTGGTCTCGGCCTCGCGGACGCAGGCCTCGAGGCGCGCGACCTCCTGCAGGGCCTCCTGGACCGCGGCCTGGGCGGCCTGCTCCTGGGTCGCGGCCTGGGCCCGGATGGCATCGATCTCCTGGCGCGCGAGCGTGCACGCGGCCGCCCACACGGCGGTCAGGGCCTGGGTGGCCGCGGCCGCGATCGCCGGCGGCAGGTCGACGGAGGGCGGCGCCTCGGTGTGCGCCCGCCAGGCGCGCAGATGCTGCGCGACGGTGGTGAAGCTGCCGGCGCCGAGCACCTGGCGCACGGATTGGACGGTGACGGTCTGACCGCGATCGCGCAAATCGGACGCGGCGGCAAAGACCTGTTCGGATGTGATTCCCAAGCGGGGCATACGATCTCCTTCAGAGGGCCTCATGCAGTCATGTCATAACGTAATGTCATAACGTAATGTCATAACGTAACGTCATAACGTAACGTCATAACGTAACGTCACGGCCTAACGTCAGGCCGTGTCGGTACGGTCCCGATGCCTACCCCGGGATGCGCGGGGCGGGATCGGACGACAGGGGACGTGGCTTGCGGTGGCTTGCGCCATCGAGGACCACCCGATAGGCCCCATCCTGCAGGCGGTCGAGGGTCGCGGCGGCCAGCAGCTTGTTGGGAAAGGCGCTCGGCCATTCGCTCCAATCCAGGTTGCTCGTGATGATGCAGCTGCCGCGCTCATAGCGTTCCGCGACGAGGTCGCAGAAGTCCTCGTCCTCGGGGGATCGTAGCGGGCGCAGACCAAAATCATCGACGATCAGGACGTCGACCCGGGCGAGCTGCTTCAACTTCCGGTCGTAGGCCTGCGTGGCGCGCGCCGCGCGCATCTGCGCGAGCAGCTGCGCCTGCGTGGCGAACACGACATCGAAGCCCTGGCGCAGCGCGCAATGTCCCAGGGCCTGGGCCAGATGGCTCTTGCCGGTGCCGGTCGGCCCCACGATCAGCACCGGGGCCTTCTCGGTCACGAACCGGCCGGTGGCGAGATCCGCGATGAGCGCGTGCGGGGCCGAGGGCCTTGCGGTGAAATCGAAGTGCTCCAGGGTCTTGTCGGCGAGCACCTGGGACCTGCGCAGGCGCTGGGCGAACTGGCGCTGCTCGCGGCGCGCCACTTCGTCTTGGATCAGAAGCGCGAGGAAGTCGGTGTAGGCCAGCTGGCCGGCGATGGCTTGCCGGTTGCGGGCCTCCAGCGAGTCGAGGATGCCCGACAGGCGCAGCTGCTTTAGGTACGGCACGAGGGATGGCATGGGATTCATGGGAAGGCTCCTGAAAAAGGTCGGTGTCAGTGGACGGAATCGGACGGCAAGCGGCTGAAGCGCCCGCCCCGCACATAGGGATCCTCGAGCGCGGCGGCCTCGGAGTGCGCGCTTGCGTGGTCGAGGCCCTGGACGAGGATGCTCTTTACGGTGCGGTAGCGCGGCGTCCCGAAATGCACGGCGCGCGCGCAGGCCGCCTCGAGGCGTGTCGCCCCGTACCGGTCGGCCAGCCGTAACAGGCCCTGAGCCGCGCGCAGGTGCTCCAGCACGCGATCGGCGAACAGCGCCTCGACCACGGCCCGGCACGCAGGCCCAATGGCTTGTGCGGACGTCAGGCACCACTGCGGGTCGCGCAGGGCATAGGCCTGCGCATCCGGCGGCATGTGGTCTGGCACGGTGGCGTGGCTCCCGGGCTTCGTGAGGCGCGCATGGGTGGCGACGAGCGCGTGGTCCTCGTAGAGCCGCACCACGCTCGCGGTGGCCGCAAGCCATAAGCGGTGCCGGATCAGACGGAAGGGGACCGAGTAGTGGCAATACTCGTACTGGACGTGGGCGTTGCCATGGACCCGCACCTGCGCCCACACCGGACACTCCGGGGCGATCGCGGGCAACGGCTTCAAGAGCGCCTGCTCGGTCTCGGTAAAGAGCGTGAGCGGACGGGCGCGCGTGGTGCCGTGGATGCGGTTGCCGGCCTCCCCCAAGACCCAGGCCCGCAACTCGGCGTTGGCATGGGCGAGGCTGTGGAACTCGCGCAATGCCAGGAAGCTCGACTTCACATATTTGACTCCCGCCTCGACGCGCCCCTTCTTCCGCGGATCGCGCGGCGGACAGGCATCGATCCGGAACCCGTAGCCCAGGGCCAGATCCCCGTAGGCGCGCTGCACCGTGGGTTCGTAGTAACAGGCGCGGGTGATGGCGCACTTGGCGTTATCAATGACGAGGCGACTTGGAACGCCATTGAACCACTCGAAGGCGTGGCGGTGGCAGGCGAGCCACGTCTCGACCTTCTGGTTGCGCACGAGCTCGGCGTATTGGTGACGACTCCAGGCCAGCGTCATCACGAAAAACCAGGTCTTGAAGACCTCGCCGGTCGCGCGGTCGACGATCTGCGGCCCTTGCCCGAAGTCGACCTGGGCGGCCTCGGCGACCGCGAAATCCAGGATCACCGTGGCCGGCGGACCTAAGTCGACGGCCTGATCGAGCAGACGGTAGATGGTGTGCACACTGCCGGTGAAGCGGTACTGGCGTGCCAGGGTCTGCCTGATGGCCGTCGCGGCGATCCCCTGACCGTGCCAAGCGAGGATCTGCTCCCGGAAGGGGGCGGCAGTCGACACCGACCGGTTCGTGGGCGCCGGGGCAAACACCCGCGCCAACTCCCCGTCCTCGGGCAGTGGGGCCTTGGGGTCAAGCCAGCCCCGCTCCAGGGCCTCTCGTCGCACCCGCGCGACGGTCTTGCGGCCCACCCGCTGGGCGCGGGCCACATCGCGATCGGACTCCCCCAATCGCAGGCGTTGAATCACTTGCCGGATCTCATACATCTCGAACCTCCTGTTGCTCATCGCGTCTCCTCTCGATAAAAAAGCCTCGAGAGGGTAACGCACCAAGGGGTCCGAAACGGGAAACGGCGACTGGAAGCGGCCTCTTTAGGGCGCGAATCGACTGGCGCCATTACGGCGCGAATGGACTGGTGCTTTTAGGCCGCGAACGCAACGGCTCCATGGGGCGCACATCATAAAGCTCTACAAGAGGTCTTTTACGCACCCCCATCCGACCTCGCGCGCCGAAGTCCCTTCCCCGCCTGGATAGCACACCAAAAGATCACCGGCCACGCCGCTATTCAAGGGTGCTTTCGGCACAAGAGGCGCGATCACCCAAGACCGCTGGCGGCAAGGTGAAGTGGTCCCTACGCAGCGGACCTCATAGACGGGTCTTGATCTGGGTGTTGCATTCTGCGCGCATACTCGTTGG
>DAHWGZ010000128.1 GCA_027335965.1 Acidiferrobacter sp. | reverse complement strand
CCTGGACGAGGCGCTGCTCATTCGCTTGGCGCGCTCCCATGAATTCTTCGTCACGATCGAGGAGAATGCCATCGCCGGAGGCGCCGGCAGCGGCGTGGGCGAGCTCGTGGGACAGCTGCAGCTACCGGTGCGCGTCCTGAATCTCGGCCTGCCCGACAGTTATATCGAGCACGGGTCGCCTGCGCAGATGCTGGCCGATTGCGGACTGGACGTGCCCGGCATCATTCGGCAGGTCCGGGATGCCGTGCCAGAGCTTGCCCGGGCCTCGGAATCGGCCTAGAATAGGAAATCGTTGACTAGATTACTCAGGATTAAGGTCCCGCTATGATCGCTGCACCGCCCCCCGGTGCGCGAGCCGACTGTATCGCCGATGTGCAAAACAGTGCCGACTCGCGTCAGATCGCCATAGACAAGGTTGGCATCAAGGACATCCGCCACCCGGTGCGGGTCAAGGACCGCAGCCAGGGCGAACAACACACCATCGCGCTTTTCAACATGTACGTCGAGTTGCCCCATAACTTCAAGGGCACGCACATGTCGCGCTTCGTCGAGATACTGAACCGCTACGAGACCGAGATATCGGTCGAGTCCTTCCAGGACATGTTGGTGGAGATGGCCCGGCGCCTGGAGGCCGATGCCGGCCATATCGAGATGACCTTCCCGTATTTCGTGACCAAGACCGCGCCGGTCTCGGGCGTGCGCAGCCTCATGGATTACGAGGTGAGCTTTCGGGGCGAGATCCGCAACGGCCACGGCGTCACCACCATCGGCGTCGTCGTTCCGGTCACGAGCCTGTGCCCATGCTCCAAGGAGATCTCCGAGCGCGGCGCGCACAATCAGCGATCGCACGTGACCCTGTCGGTCAGGACCAACGAATTCGTGTGGGTCGAGGACCTGATCGATCTCGTCGAAAAGAAGGCGAGTTGCGAGCTCTATGGGCTACTGAAGCGTCCGGACGAGAAATACGTCACCGAACGCGCCTACGATAATCCGCGATTCGTGGAGGACATGGTGCGCGAGGTGGCGAGCGCCCTGAATGCCGACCCGCGGGTCGACGCCTACACCGTGGAATCCGAGAACTTCGAATCGATCCACAATCATTCCGCTTACGCCCTCATCAAAAAAGACAAGACCGCCCCCTGACCGTATACCCTTGCGCGGTGCGGGGGCATCTGTTAGCCTCCTAATAGTTAGGTCGAGAAGGGGTGAGCAATGGGGCTTCCTCAAGAGTCGTTTGCGGGGATACTCCACGAAACGGCACGGCTGTGGAGGACCGAGCTGGACCGGCGGTTGCGGCCGCTCGGTTTAAGCCAGGCCAAATGGCGCATGCTGGTCCATATCGCCTGCAGCGACAACTGCACGCAGGCCGAACTCGCGGCGCGCCTCGGGGTCGAAGCGCCGACGGTCGTGGGTTTGCTAGACCGCCTGACCGCCGATGGCCTGGTCGAGCGGCGGGAATCGCCCCATGACCGCCGCAGCAAGACGGTCCATCTCTGCGAGGGCGGCAGCGCCCTGATGCGGCCCATCAGCGAAATGGCCGAGGACCTGAGCCGCGAACTTCTCGCAAACCTAAGCGCGGAAGAGGTGTCTATCAGTACGGCCGCTCTCAAAAAAATCCGTGATCGGCTTTTATCCCTTTAAGACTTCAACCAGGCCCAACCCTTCATGTCCCGACCGTCGCAGATCGTTCGTGCCTTGCTCCGGCAAAAGGCGCTGCTCGCCTTCATCGCCATCCTGCTTCTCTACGGCGCCTACGTGTATTGGCGCAGCCTGCAGGATTACGTGAGCACGGATGATGCCTACGTGGGCGCGCACGTCGTGTCGATAGCCGCACAGGTCGCGGGCCCGGTGACGCGGGTGTACGTCCATAACAACCGCCCGGTTCACGCCCATCAGCGCCTGTTTGAGATCGACCAGCACCCCTATCGGATCGCGGTTCTCGCGGCGCGCGCCACGGTCCAGCAACGGCAGGCCCTGCTCGCCAATGCGGAGGCCATCAGCGGCCGCACGCAACGCATGGCCATGCACCACTTTTTGTCATCGCAGGCCTCGGAAACCGCGCAGGCCACGGTCAAGGCCGACCGCGCGGCCCTGGCCGCCGCCAAGGCCGCGCTCGCGCGCGCACGGCTCAATCTCTCTTATTGCCTGGTGCGCGCGCCGACCAATGGCTACCTCAGCAACATGCGCCTGCGGCCCGGGGCCTACGTCCAGGCCGGCACGCCGCTGTTCGCGCTCATCGCGAGCCGCGAATATTGGGTGACGGCGAACTTCAAGGAGACCTCCCTGAGCCACATGGCCGTGGGCGACCGCGCCCACGTCCATATCGACATGTACCCAAATCATCGCTTCAGCGGTAAAGTGGTGGGCATCAGTGGCGGGAGCGGTACGGCCTTCTCGCTCCTCCCACCGGAGAACGCCACCGGCAACTGGGTCAAGGTCACGCAGCGCGTCCCCGTGCGGGTCTTGATCCTGGACGCGAGCCCCCGCTGGCCGCTTCGGATCGGGACGAGCGCGAATGCCACGGTCTTTTTCCGCAAGGCCCGCAAGCATTGACGGAGACACCCATGGTCTTTCGTACCATGCTCCTCTGTTATGACGGCACCCGCGAGGGCCGTACCGCGCTCCAGCAAGGGGCGGAACTGGCAAGCGCCTGCGGCGCCTTCGTGCACCTCCTGGCCGTGGTCCGCACGAGCGCCACGTCGATCGTGGGCGAGTCATTGTCGACGGACGCGCCATTTGCCGAACAGACGCGCCACATCGAAGAGGTCCTGCACGAGGGCGTCACGAGGCTTACGGAGCGCGGCATCAAGGCCCAGGGGCATGTGGCCCTGGGCGAGCCCATCGACGAAATCGCGCGCGCCGCGAAGACCCTCCAGGTCGACCTGATCGTGCTCGGCCATCGCACGCAGTCGGCATTTGCGCGTTGGTGGCGGGGATCCGTGGGCGTCACACTCCTCGACCTGTCGGAGTGCAGCATCCTCGTATGCATCGCCAACCCGCCCGCCCCTGAAACCGGGCCGTGAGCCCCCGACAACGCCTGCTGGTCACGATCGCGGTCATGGCGACGACCGTGATGCAGGTGCTCGACACCACGATCGTCAATGTCGCCCTGCCGCACATGGCAGGACAGCTCGAGGCCACCCCCGACCAGATCACCTGGGTGCTGACGAGCTACCTCGTGGCCTCCGCGGTGCTCATGCCGCTCACGGGTTTTTTTACCGACCGGCTCGGCCGCCGGCGTTACCTGCTCATCAGCATATTCGGGTTCGTGCTGTTCTCCGCGCTCTGCGGCCTTGCCACCTCGCTCAGCCAGATCGTCGTGTTCCGCCTGATGCAGGGGGCCTTCGGGGCCTCCCTGGTCCCGCTTTCGCAGGCCATCATGGTGAGCGTCTACCCGATCGAGGAGCGCGGCCGCGCGATGGCCATATGGGGCATCGGCGTCATGATCGGCCCGATCCTCGGACCGACCCTTGGCGGCTACCTGACCGAGGTCTTGAGCTGGCGCTGGACGTTCTTCATCAACCTCCCGGTCGGCATCCTGTCCTACGTCCTGACGCTCACATCGGTCCCCGACACCACGCGCCACGAGCGCGCCATGGACTGGGCGGGGCTCGGTTATCTGGCGCTGTGCCTGAGCGCCCTGCAATTCCTCCTGGATCGCGGCAACGAATACGGCTGGCTCGGATCGACGCGCATCCAACTCGCGGCGGTGATCGCGATCGCCGGCCTCGCGGCCTTTGCCGTGCATAGCATCGGGCGGCGGGGATCCCGCCTGTTCGACCTGCACATCTTGGCCGACCGCAACTTCACCGTCGCAAGCCTGCTGCTCGCCATCTTTGGCCTCGGCATGTACGGGTCCATGGTCATGCAGCCGCTGTTCCTCGAGGAACTCCTTCATTACCCGACGCTCACCACCGGCCTTGCCATGGCGCCGCGGGGCATCGTGAGCGCCATCAGCATGCTGATCGTGGGCCGACTCATCACGCGCATGAGTCCGCGCATCCTGATCGCCATCGGCATCGTCTTGAGCGGTTTCGGGACCTGGGCGATGGGGAGTTACGACCTCCATATCAGCGAATGGCAGGTCATTTGGCCGGTGCTGCTCCAGGGCCTGGGCCTAGGCATGATCTACGTGCCGCTGTCCACGGTCGCCTTCTCGACGCTCCCGCGCGAGTCGGCGTCGGAGGCCGCGGGGCTCTTTAGCCTCATGCGCACGGTCGGCTCATCCATCGGCATCTCGCTCGTCACGACCATGTTCATCCGCCATGGCCAGATGGCGTGGAACACGATCGGGGCGCACATCACCGCCTTTGGGGCGGCCGCCACCACCTATCTCGCGCCCCTCCACCTGCTTCCGCAAAGCCCGCTCGGGGCCCGCGTGCTGGCCGGGACCCTCGCCCGCCAGTCGCAAATGATGGCATTCGACGCCGCATTCGTGTTCATCACCATGAGCTTCGTCGCCATGCTGCCGCTCGTGCTGCTGATCGGCGGACGCCGGCTGGGCGGGGAACGCCCCCCCGCGGTCGCCGCCGACTAGGGCGCGGGCCTTTAAGCCGCTATACTGACGCGCGGGCGATCCGGTCCCGTCGCGCGCGGCCGCGCGGTCGGGTGGGGCCTGGGATCGGGACGGCGGCGACTCACATAGCAAGGCCTCTCCAGCACATGAAACCTCTTGCCATTTTCCGACATGCCCCGGGCGAGGGTCCGGGCTACCTGGCCGATGTCCTGAAAAGACACGGCCTGCCTTATACCCTGATCCGCGTCGATCAGGGCGATGCCATGCCGCAGGCGGCGTGCGACTACTCGGGGCTCGTCTTCATGGGCGGCCCCATGAGCGTGAACGACCCCCTGCCCTGGATACCCCAGGCCCTGGCGCTCATCCGCGAGGCGCAAAACGCACGCCAGCCGGTCTTGGGCCATTGCCTGGGAGGACAACTGATCAGCAAGGCCTTGGGCGGCGTGGTCGGGAGCAATCCGGTGATGGAGATCGGCTGGGGCCTGGTCGAGCGCGTCCCGGGCGAGGCGGGCCGGCAATGGCTCGCCGGACTGCCCGAGCGCTTCGAGGTCTTTCACTGGCACGGCGAGACCTTCACGATCCCACAGGATGCCGCGCCGATCCTGACCAGCCCCTTCTGCCGCCATCAAGGCTTTGTCATCGGTCGCACCCTGGCCCTGCAGTGCCACATCGAGATGACCACCACCATGATCGATGCCTGGGCGGGCAGCACGGCCGGCCG
>DAHWGZ010000127.1 GCA_027335965.1 Acidiferrobacter sp. | reverse complement strand
CGTGCGTCGTCAGCGCTTCTATCCGTCCGGGCCACGACCGGGCGGGTGTCGGGATCAGGGCGCCGGCCAGCAAGAGCGTCAGCACCGATATGCCCGAAATTACCGCCCGGGTCGGACACGGTGCCCTTTGGCCAAGCGGGCGGAGCCCCCGCCCGAATCGCACCAACACCGCGCTCGCTCCCAGCGCCAGAGCGAGACCTGCGAGCCCCAGGCCCGGGAAGCTCGCGGTGGCCGCGCACCACGGCGAGGCCATGCCCAATACGCCCAGGGGCGGCAGACTGACCACCACGAGCGCGCCTAGATAGCGTAAGGCCGGATAGCGGTCGCCGGGCCGGTTCCAGCGCGCGAGCGCCCAGGGGGCCGTCAGCAAAAGCGTGCAGACCGACCACCCGGCCACAGCCGCGAGCCGGTTGTAAAAGAGATCCAGGGCCGCGAGGGATCCGACCAGGGCCGTGCCGTAATAGCCCGCCATGAAGGCGCCCGCCTCCCCCGCGCCCCCGGTCGCGCCCCAGGCGAGGGGCACGAACCACAAGACCCAGAAACCGGCCAGCCGATCCCACACGAGCCCGCCGAGCACCGCGCCAGCCAGGCCCCAAAGGCCCACCCGCCCCCATTTAGCGCGCAAGGCCGGCCTCCGCGAGGAAGCGGCTCGGGCTGCCGCAATCCACGGCATAGGACATGACCAGCGTATCCTCGGCGCGTGTCATGCCGACGTAACAGAGCCGTCGCTCTTCCTCCAGCGTGCCGTCGAGATGCGGCAGGATCCCCTCCTCGGCCGCGATCAGCCAGACGCACGGAAACTCGAGACCTTTCGCGGCATGCAGTGTCGCCAGCACGACCCCATTCGGGTCCGGCTCGTGGCGCCGGTTCTGCCCGACCAGCGCGAGACGCGCGGGAAGCGACCCGGGCATCTTGCCGAGCGCATCGAGCGCCCACGCACAGGTCTCCCGCGCGCGTTCCGGCACCCCGAGGGCGCAGAAGCGCGCCACCCCCGCCAACACCAGGCCCTCGCGACCCGCCGCGGCGAGCGCCGTCCAGTCCGCGAAGCCCGAAAGGAGCAGCGACGCTACCCGGCGCATCGGCGACTTCGGTGGAAACGTCAACGCGAAGGCCTCGGCCTGCGCGGCGGGAGGCTTTGCCAAAAGCGCAGGCCATTGCGCGGGTGGCGCCGAGCCCAGAAGCGTCTGCATGAGCTGCACGCCGTCGGACTTCACGCCGCACCAATGCAGCGCGTGCCGCAGACCCACCCAGGAGCCGTCGGTCACGGACTTCAAAAGCGACAGAAGCGACGCCGCCGCCGGGCTTTCCCAGAATCCCGTCCCGCCCCGACGCTGTAAGGGAATCCGGGCAATCCCGCAGGCGAGTTCGACGGCATCGAGGAGGCGATTGGTGCGCGCCAGGACGGCCCAGCGCGAGGGCGCGCCGCGCACCGCCTGGGCCACGGCCGTGGCCTCGCCCATCCGTTCGGCGAACACGCGGACCTCGAGGGACCCGCCGGGGGGTTTGGCAGCCTGAATGGCCTTGCTGACGCGGTCGGTGTTGTAACCGATCAAGCGCGCCGACGGCGCCAGCACCTCGGGGCAGCAGCGATAATTCACGGGCAACGTGATCTGGCGGGCTTGATGGTCGTTCACGAACCGCATCAGCCCGCCATAACCCAGGGCGTGCCGGAACCCGTAGATCGACTGGTCGTCGTCGGCGACCATGGTGATCTGTGTGCCCGCCCCGCTATGGGCCCGCAACCAGGCGTACTGGACTTCGTCCATGTCCTGGCTCTCGTCGACCAGCAGCCACCGGACCGCGAGCGGCGTGACGCGCCCTCCCCGGAGCCCATCGACCGTCTTCAGGAGAATGTCGGCAAAGTCCAGGGCCCCGTGGTCGTGGAGCCACGACTGGTATTTCCGAAAGGCCGCGACGCCCGGACCTTGATCGGGGGGGAGTGCCGTCGTCGATTTCCATTGCTCGACCAGCTCCAGGAACTCGTCGAACTTCATCTCGACCGCGTCGGTCTCCCAGACCCGGCGCAAGGCCTCGCGATACTCATGCTCGCTCAGAATCCGGCCCGTGAGGCGCGCGCGGCGCATCTGCCGGTACGCCAGCCCATGAAAGGTGCCCGCGTAGAGGCGGTTCCCGTCTTGCGGCCGCCCCGCCAGGATGCGGCGGCGCAATTCGTCCGCGGCTTCGCGGGTGAACGTCACGGCGGCCAGGGCGCCTGCGGGGTCGCTCGCCAGGAGCCGCGCGGCGCGAGCGGCGAGCACGCGGGTCTTGCCGGCGCCGGGACAGGCCGAGATCAGGATATGGCCGTCGCTCTCGACGGCCTGTTGCTGGGTTCCGTTGAGATCCACGAACGCCCCACGTTACGCGGGCGTCCGCCGCCGGCTCTTGCGCACCGGGGTGCCGTCTTCCGTCTCGTTGGCCAGGTCGTGGATGTCGGCCAGATGCTCGTCGGTAATCTCGACCATCATGTCGGGCGACGCGCCGTCCGGCGTGGGTTCGCGGGGCCCCACGTCCTCGATGGCGCCGGACTCCGCGCCTGCGTCGGTCGCTTCGGGCCCTAGGGCCCCCTCCTCTCCGGATGCGGGCGATGGGAGAGCTTCCTCCCCCGCTTCCGGCGCGTCCGGCCCGGCCTCGCCGGAGCCCGCGGTGGCCCGGGGCTTTTTCCGGGTGGGGCGTTCCTGTTGGGCCTTTATGGTCTCCTGGTTTGCCTTGCGGCTCGCAATCATGGCCCGGCGCGCGATCCCGATGTTCTCGATCACGGTGCGCGTGATCTGTTGCCGCCAAACGAAGACACCATCGCGGAATTGCTGGTCCGTCATGATGCCGGTCAGGCGCAATGCGTCCATGATCTGCACCATGCGGTCCCACAGCTCGAGCACGCCGAGATACACGGCCGCGCGGCGCGTACTGATGCGCGCCTCGATGTCGAGCGGCCCCGTGTACTGGACCTGGGCGTCGATGCCGTTGTCGTCGCGCACCTGCTCCAGGCGCCGGATCTCCGCCTGCATGTCGTTCGTCAAGGCCTCCAGGCGGGTGTCAATGGCCTCTTCCACGCGCGCGGCCTGGGCCTCGGTGCCGACGGCCCGGAGCAGCACCCCCACCTGATACAGCGCGGCGGCGTGAAAATAGTAGGTTCGGTCGTACACTTTTTGCACCGGCGTGCTGTAAAACCGGGTCTTGCGGGTCATGTACGGTATGGAGCTCGGGCGCGACGTCGGTTCGACTTTCAAGCGTATGGGCATGGCGTGTCCCCTTCTGTCATGAGGGGATCTACGCTACCGCGGGGCCGCGGGGCGCAGGCCGCGAATAGCGCCCATGAAGGGCCGCCGTTTGCGTTTTTCCGTGTTTTCGGGATGATCTTGGGACAGTCCTTTGGACATGATCACTAAAGGGAGGACCCATGGAGATTGCCTGTCCGCTGTGCGAAAGCCACAAGACCCAGCGGCTCGCGCTCACCTACGCCAAAGGCGTCAGCCACTCGGAATCGACGACCCTGGGCGCAGGCGCCAGCATAAGCCCCCTGACCATTCTGGGCTTTGTCTTCTTTCCTATCGCCATCGCCGTTGGCGCGTTGGGTTTCATGGGTTTGGGCCTCTTCTACGCGCGCACGCGGACCACCACGATTACGGGCTTGGCGGCGGAATCCGCGCCCCCCAAACGTCTGAAATGGGGCAACGTCGTTCTCATGGCGCTGGCCTATATCATCGGGATGACCATCGCGTGCGGCTTTCTCTTGCGCGAGGTCGACCACGCCCTGATCGTCCCGAGCGCGCCGCACGCCAAGGCCCAGGCGATAACCCTCCTCGTCGTGGCGGCGATCATGTGGCTGGTTCTGCTGCTGGGCGGCCTATGGCTTGGCATCAAGGGTGCCCGGTACTTTAACGATGTCGTCTGGGCCCGCCGGGAGGCCGGTTGGCAGCGGACGTTCCTTTGCAAACGCTGCGGCGGCAACTTCCTGGTTCCCGATTACGACCCCATCGGCGTCAACGTGGTCCGCTCGGACCGGATGGGTACGGGCGAATACCTCCCTCGGGCCGAGACCCGGGAACAGCGCGCGGCGGTGTCCGCCAAGGCCCAGGCCGACCATCGGACGCTGCGCAAGAAGGGGGTGCGCCGGCCCGGGAATCGCTGGGGCGGCCGATAGTTCCGGCCAGGGCGCATCTCTCGACGCGGTATACGCGAAGCGCCGCAACCTCCTCAATTCCCGAGAGGCTGCGGCGCCGGACCCAAAATATGGCCCGCGCGTCAAAGCGCCAACCGATGGACTGCCTCCAGGACCCACAAGACCGCCTCACGGATGGCAAAGAGCGTGCCCGGCAGCGCCATCGCTATGACCATGAGCGGACGATCTTGCCACGCCACGGAAAGGATCCAGAATGCACAGGGGAAAAACCGCCCGCCGATGTCGTCGGGAGGGTCCTCGAACGGCACGCGCCGATCCCGCGGTATCGCCCGCCGGTTGCGCAACAAGGCCTGCGCGTCTCGAAACGCCGCCTGGGCCTCCGGTGTGCGGACCGCGAACCGCCGCCGGCCGGCACACAGAAAACGCGCCACCCAGCCAGACGCCGCGTTCTCCTTTGGGTTATTTGCTTCCACTGAGGTTACCCGCGCGCCGAGTCACCGCCCCCTCCATGCCGCCTGTGAGCCCGGAACCCAGGAAGCCCGAGCTGAGGGACTGGACCACGGATGGAATCCGGAGCATGAAGTAAGCCATGAGAATCGCAAAGAGGATCATGTACACGCCCGCGTCGAAATTCAGGCTGACCGTGCCATGGGGGGACACGGCCACGACATTGCTCTGAGCATCGTTCGTGATGGTGGTCACCTGGGTCGCCAAAGCCATCATCACCGGCGCAATCAGGCGATACATGCCGCCCTGAATCAGGAAATGGACCCAGTTTGCCGCGTATTTGCGCGTCCACGGGATGATGGCCCACGGCAGGAAGACCGGCCCCACCGCGATGGCAACGGAAATGTACGCCTGCGAGAGGAAATAGAAAATGATGGTTATGATACCCGTGAAGAGCAGGACGATCATCATCAGAAGATCGAATATCATGGCCACGAAGGAATCAAAGATGCCTTCCAGATGCAAATTCATAAACGTCGCCCCTTGGGCCCATGGCAGATGCCGGATATCCAGGAGCAGCTGGATGGCCTGATTGACCATCTGGTAATCCGGCGCGAACCCGCCGGATTTCACCAGCGTGCCCGTCACGATATTCGCGGCCGAGGTAAAGCCGTGGAGGATCCAGCCCGTAATCTGGGCGTAATCGGTGAGCATCCACATCACC
>DAHWGZ010000126.1 GCA_027335965.1 Acidiferrobacter sp. | reverse complement strand
CATAGGATTTCTGTCCCTTAAGCTTTAGGGTGGGGTGGGGTTAAAATCGCGTTACTCTATCAACCGCTCCCCCCGGGTTCAACCAGAGACCGAAATGTGGTAGCGTGCAACGGATCAACGTGGCATATGGATTGGCGGCCTTGGACGCAAAAGATATCGAAAAGGTAGCGCATCTCGCCCGCCTGGGCTTGAGCGGGCCGGAGCGGGAGGCCTATGCGCAGGACCTGTCCCGGATACTCGATCTGGTGTCGCACATGAATGCCGTTGCGACCGACGGGGTGGCGCCCATGACCCATCCCGACGCGGCTGCCCTCCGGCTGCGCGGCGACGAGGTCGAGCAGGAAATCGATCGCGACCAGCTCATGGCGGTGGCCCCCCAGGCCCGCGATGGCCTCTATCTGGTGCCCCGGGTCATCGAGTGATAAGCCTACGGGCGCGACGCCCAGGTCGCTCCCCAGGGATCTTATGAAGGATACATAGTCGCAGGCATCACCCAATTCAAGGACCTCCCGTTGACGCTCACGATCACAAAGATTGCCGAGGACCTCGCCGCCGGCCGTTGTTCCAGCCGCGAGCTCGTGGATGACGCCTTGGCGCGCATCAAGACCCATGTCGCGCTCAACGCCTTCATCACCCTGGACGAGGACGCGGCGCGGCGCGACGCAAAGGCCGCCGATCACGCGCGGCGCGCGGGGGGCGCGGGGATTCTCGCCGGCGTGCCGATCGCGCATAAGGACATTTTCTGTACCGCCGGCATCAAGACGACGTGCGCCTCGCGGATGCTCGCCGAGTTCGTGCCCCCCTACGATGCGACCGTGGTCCGGAAGATGAAGGCCGCCGGTTGTGTCATGGTCGGCAAGACCAATATGGATGAGTTCGCCATGGGGTCGTCCAATGAGACCTCCCATTTCGGTCCGGTGCGCAACCCGTGGGATCACAACCGCGTGCCGGGCGGGAGCTCGGGGGGGTCGGCGGCGGCGGTCGCCGCGCGCCTCGTGCCCGCCGCCACCGGGACCGACACCGGCGGGTCCATCCGTCAGCCCGCCGCCCTGTGCGGCATCACCGGCCTGAAGCCAAGCTATGGGCGGGTCTCGCGCTATGGGTTGATCGCCTTCGCGTCCTCGCTCGACCAGGCAGGTCCCATGGCCCAGACCGCCGAGGACTGCGCCCATCTGCTGGCGGCGATGGCCGGTTTCGATGAGCGTGACGCCACCTCGCTCGATGTCCCGGTGCCGGACTATGCCGCGGAATTGGGTAAGGACCTGAAGGGGTTGCGCATAGGGGTCGTCGCGGAGCATTTCGCGGAGGGCATCGAGCCCAAGGTGGCGGAGGTCGTGCGCGAGGCCTTGCGCGAGTATGAGCGGCAGGGCGCGCGCCTGGTCGACGTAAGCCTCCCCAACAGCGCGCATGCCGTGCCTTGCTATTACGTGTTGGCGCCCGCCGAGGCGTCCTCGAATCTCGCGCGCTACGACGGGGTGCGTTACGGCTACCGCGCCCCGGAATACCAGGATCTCGAAGACATGTACAAAAAGACCCGCAGCCAGGGGTTCGGGTCCGAGGTCAAGCGGCGCATCATGGTCGGCACCTATGCGTTGTCGGCTGGCTACTACGATGCCTATTACGTGAAGGCCCTGAAGCTGCGGCGCCTCATCGCCGACGATTTCGCCCGCGCCTTCGAGCAGTGCGACATCCTGGCGGGTCCCGTGTCCCCGTCCACGGCCTTTGCCCTGGGCGCCAAGAACACCGACCCCGTGTCGATGTACTTGAACGACATCTTCACCATCCCGGTCAATCTCGCCGGCTTGCCGGCGCTGTCGTTGCCCGCGGGATTCGCCGATGGCCTGCCGGTCGGCCTGCAGCTCATAGGCCGCTATCTGGACGAGGCGCGTCTGCTCAATGCCGCGCACCGGTTTCAACAGGCCACCGACTGGCACGCGCGCGTGCCGGCCGGGATATAGGAGGCGACCATGGAGTGGGAGACGGTCATCGGCCTCGAGGTGCACGCGCAGCTGAAGACGCAAAGCAAGATCTTTTCGGTATCGCCGACCGCGTATGGCGCCGCGCCGAACACCCAGGCCAACGTTGTGGACGCGGCGTTCCCCGGGGTCCTGCCGGTCCTGAATGGCGAGGTGGTGCGCATGGCCGCGCGCTTCGGGCTTGCCATCGGCGCGACGGTCCATGAGCGTTCGGTGTTCGCGCGCAAGAACTACTTCTATCCGGACTTGCCCAAGGGCTATCAGATCAGCCAGTACGAACATCCGATCGTCGAGCACGGGCGGCTTCTGATCACGACGCCGGCCGGCGAGAAGACCATCGGCATCACCCGCGCCCATCTCGAAGAGGATGCCGGCAAGTCCTTGCACGAGGACATGGACGGCTTTACCGGCATCGACCTCAATCGCGCGGGCACCCCGTTGCTGGAGATCGTCTCGGAGCCGGACATGCGGTCGGCGGCCGAGGCGGTGGCCTATCTGAAGACCCTCCACACCCTGGTCCGCTATCTCGACATCTGCGATGGCAACATGCAGGAGGGCTCGTTCCGCTGCGATGCGAACGTATCGATCCGTCCCATGGGGGAGGCGCGGTTCGGCACGCGCGCCGAATTGAAGAACATCAACTCCTTTCGGTTCGTGGAGCGCGCCATCGATTACGAAGTGCGCCGCCAGATCGCCCTGCTCTCCTCCGGCGGCCAGGTGCGCCAGGAGACCCGCCTCTATGACTCGGCGCGCGACGAGACGCGTTCGATGCGCAGCAAGGAAGAGGCCAACGATTACCGATATTTCCCCGATCCGGACCTTCCGGCGCTGGTCTTGACCAAGGCCTTTCTCGCCGAGGCGAAGGAGGCCATGCCCGAGCTGCCCGACGCCAAGCGGGCGCGGTTCGGCGCCCAATATGGCTTGTCGGCCTATGACGCCGGGGTCCTGACGGCGAGCCGGGAGCTCGCGCAGTATTACGAAGACGTGCTCGCGGCGGCCGGGGTCGAGCCCAAGCTCGCCGCCAATTGGGTCACGGGCGAGCTGGCCGCGCGCCTGAACGAGGATGGGCTCGATATCGTCGATTCGCGGGTCAAGGCCCCGGCCCTGGCGGGCCTCCTGCGCCGCATCGCCGACGGCACGGTGTCGGGAAAGGCCGCGAAGGATGTCTTCGAGGCCATGTGGGCGGGCGAAGGCGATGCCGATGCCGTGATTGCCGCGCGCGGCTTGCGCCAGATCTCGGACGACTCGGCCATCGAGGAGGTCGTAAGGCAGGTCATCGCCGCCAACCCGAAGCAATTGGCCCAATATCGGGCCGGCGAGGAAAAGGTCTTCACCTTTTTCGTGGGACAGACCATGAAGGCGAGCCGCGGCAAGGCCAATCCCGCCAAGGTCAACGAGATCCTCAAGCGCTTGCTCGCGTCCTAGCCGCCCATTGGCGGCCTGGTGGTGCAGGCCGGGGCGCCGTCTGGGCGCCCCGAGGTCGAGATGCCTCGCCATCGCGGTCCACGAGGCCTGGCCGGAGCCGAGCCGTCGGACGCGCCACCCCTATGGACGATACGCCCCGGCGTGGCCGCGCCCGCCTCGGCACGGTCCGCTACCCCCGTTTTTCGCCACAGGCCACGATCAAGGCGCCGAGCGGCAGGGCGCGCGGGAGCATGCGCTCGGCCAGTCGCGCCAGCGGCCCGGCGGATGGCAGAAATACCGCGGAGCGGATGCCGAGATCGCGCACCGCCATCCCCGAAAACAGCGCCCTCACCTCGCTCGCATCGCGCCACCGCGCGCCCCGGTAGGCGCCTTGTCCGCCATGTCGCCCCTTCGCGCGATAGAGCAGGCTCGCGCGATTCAGCCACCCGATGGCAAAGCGCCGCCGCGTTACCCGCACGATTTCCGCCACCGCCCGCCGCTCGTCGCTTATGAAGCATAACGCGGCGATCGATACCACATGGTCGAAGCCTTCGTCCGCGAATGGCAAGGCGCGGGCGTCCCCCGCCACCCATTGCGCGGCCGGACCCGACTGCGTGCGCGCATAGGAGAGCCAGTCGCCACGGATGTCGAGACCCGTCACCGCCAGGCCCTGGCGCGCGAATCGCCGGGTGAACCATCCGCTGCCGCAACCGACGTCCAGCAGGGTCTCGCCCTCGCGCGCATCCAAGGCCATGGCCAGTTGCTCGAATTCCGTGGTGCCGATCCATCGGCCGCGCGGACTGTCATACCAGGCATCATAAGCGGCCGCGTCCTGGAGCGCGGCCGCGCCCGAGGACGCCCCCGGCGCCACGCCCGGCCTCGCCAAGCCCGACCCTTGCCCGGTATCGACCGTCATGCCCCACTCCTTTTGTGATCGCCTTGCGCAAGCGCGCCCATTGGCCGGCGCGCCCGCTGTCCTTGCGATGATACATCGACATCCGCCGTTTATGCGCCTACCGCGCGGCATGAGGCCCGCGCCAATCTCGGCGCCGCCTTGTGTCCGATAAGGCCGCGCGGCCAGGCCTCCTCGATGCGGCGTTCATCGTACAATCGTTGCGCGAGCCCTTTCCCATGGCGAGCCCTAAGTCTGCGCGTGTGAGGTTCGCCGACACAGGCCCCCGATCGAGGCGGACGATGCCGCTTTGGCTTGACGTGCGTCAATGTGACTTGCCACCGTTCGTCAGCCCGTCTTGATCGGTCGTAGCGCGCGCGAGGGCGACGACGCGCTCCATCTTGCAAACAGGCCCGGTGCGCGGCCTCTGGCCGCGCAAGCCCTTGTCGTCTCGCGCATGGGCCTCAAAGCCTATGGCCTTCTTATGGTTCGAGCGCCGCTCAAAAACCCATATCTTGTGGTCTGGAAATGTTGAAACTGCTCGGCGCCGTTTTGCGTGCCCTATCCTGCTTTGACCATCATCCAATCCACGCCGCCGCCAATCTTGAGAGATGATCGGAGTTCGTCTAGGGTTATTCGTTAGAATAAGGCGCGCGAAGTAGCGGGGGAGGAGCGTGCATGCCGGAATCTCAGAAAGAGCGCCTGGGACGCAAGGGCGCCGTGCCCTCTCATGCTCCGCGCCCACCGCACGCCTCGGACGCGGGGCATGCCGAACTGTCGCCGGCGGCCCTGGAAAAGGCCTTGGCGGAAGGACGCATCCAGGCCGCTTATCAACCCATAGTGGCCCTGGAGAGCGGCGCGGTGATCGCCGAGGAGGCCTTGGCCCGTTGGATCACGCGCGACGGGTCGGCGATTCCGGCGAGCGCCTTCATAGAGGTCGCGGCCGCATCCGGGACATTGCCCGCCATCGATGAGGCGATACTCACCCAGACGTTGGCCCGGTGTCAGAGCCGTCGCGCGGCGGGGCTGCCGCCGCGCCT
>DAHWGZ010000125.1 GCA_027335965.1 Acidiferrobacter sp. | reverse complement strand
GGCGACGACGGTGCGCCGGCGTCTGCGAGACGATCACGCGGCGCTGGCGTCCCTGGGGCGCGCCATCGCCCGCCTGCCGCGGCCGGGCCGCGCAGGGGCTTATCGGCGGATCGGGCGGTTGGCGCGACGATTCATGGCGCGCCGGCGGACGATCACGGCCCTGGCGGTGCTGGGCCCCCAGGGGTCGGTGTGGTGGCGCGCGCCTTCCGCGCCGTGGCCGATTCCCGGTATGGGGGGCGCGAGCCGCTGGGCGCGCGGGCGGCCGGCCGGCGCCTTCCGGGTGGGGCGTCCGCGCGGGGGCCGGGGCGTGCCCTTATGGCTTAGGGCGCGGGCACGCCACCACGCGCGATTCCTGATCTGGGCCCTGTGGTCGCCGGGGCTGAACGGGACGGTCCGCGCCCCCACCATAGCCGGCCTTTCCTGGGGTCGCGGCCCGCTCGTCGCCATGGGCCGGTCGGCGCCGCTGCCGGCCGCGCGCATCCCCGTCGCCGGTCATCGGCCGGCCGGCCCCCTGATCGTGGACCTCGGCGCGCGCGCCGCCTGCTGGTTCGGCGCCTATCGGCGGGTGCCCGGCTATCCCTTCGCGGTCTTTGCCCTGCGGCCACGCGCGGCGGCGTATGCGCGCGGCCGGCAGGCCCTCTACGTGGCCGCGCTCTGGCTTGGCGTCGCGTGGGCGGCGCTCGCCATCGTCTACCGGGCCGTGGTGCGCGGCGAGCGGCGGATGATTCGCGAACGGATGTCGGTGGAAAGACCATGGCCGGAGGCCAAGACCGAGATCGAGGGGATCGTGCAGTCGCTCGCCGAGGCGGTGTTCGCCACCGACTGCGACGGTCGCATCGAGTACCTGAATCGCGCCGCCGAGCAGCTCACGGGCTGGACGCGCTCGGCGGTGCTGGGGCGCGTGCTGTGCGACGTCCTGCCCTGTCTCGACGAGTACCTGGGCAACCCCTTCGATCCGGTGGCCGAGTGCCTGGCCGGGCAGGCGGTGGTGTCCGGCGAGGCGCTGGTCTTTCATCACGACGGCCATGGCGTGGCCGTGGAATATGACGCGGCCCCGCGCCATGGTCCCGGTGGCCGGCTGACGGGCGCGGTCCTGTCGCTCAAGGATGCCGCGACCAAGCGCGTCCTGACCGAGCGCCTGGCCCATCAGGCCACGCACGACCCGTTGACCGAGCTTGGCAACCGCATCCTGTTCCATGAGCGCCTCGAGCGGGCCGTGGCCGAGGCGCGGTCGGGCGGCGGGGCCGTCGCCCTGCTGTTTCTGGACGTGGACGGGTTCAAGCGCGTGAACGATACGCTCGGCCACGGCACCGGCGATCGCGTGCTGGTGCTCATAGCCGAACGCCTGCGGCGCGCGGTGCGCGCCACCGACACCCTGGCGCGCCTCGGGGGAGACGAGTTCGCGGTGGTCCTGCCGGGGTTGCGCAGCGGTCAGGATGCCCTGCCCGTGATCCACAAGATCATGGCGGCGTTTCGCGAGCCGCTGGCGGCGGCGCGGGGCGAACTCGTGCTCGGGGTCAGCATCGGCATCGCCGTCTATCCTTACGATAGCAGCGACGGCCGGGCGCTCGTGCGCGCCGCCGACGCCGCCATGTACGAGGCCAAGGCGGCGGGCAAAAACGCCTACCGCTTCTTCGCGGGCGGCGACGCCAATCGCCCGGCGGGCGATCCCCTGACGCTTGCCGCGGACCTGCGCCAGGCCCTGGAGCGTGGGGAATTTTCGCTCGTCTACCAGCCCCAGGTGCGGACCGCGAACCAGCAACTGGTGGCGATGGAGGCCTTGCTGCGATGGACGCACCCGACCGAGGGGGTCAAGTACCCCGGGGAGTTCCTGGCGGCCCTGGAGGAGGCCGGGCTCATGATCGAGCTCGGGACATGGGTGCTGCGATCGGCCTGCCGCCAGAACCGACAGTGGCGCGATGGGGGTCTGGGGGCCTTCCCGGTGGCGGTCAACATGTCCGGCGACCAGTGCGCGCACGAGGGCCTGGCCGAGATGATCGACGCGGTCCTGAAGGAATGCGGCCTGCGGCCCGACGACCTCGTGTTGGAGCTTTCCGAGGAGTTGCTCATCGACGCCCAGAACCCGCTCGCCGAGCGGCTGCAGCGGCTGCGGGAGCGGGGCGTACGGCTCGTCTTGCAGAATTTCGGGGGGGCGTCCTCGACCCTCGGCACGCTGCGTCGGCTGCGGGTCGAGGCCTTGAAGATCGAGGCGGCGTTCATAGCCGGGATCGGCGATGAGCATAACGACGGGGTGGTGTTGGCCATCATCGCGCTCGCGCGGGCGCTCAGCCTGAAGGTCATCGCAAGCGGCGTCGAGAGCGCCTCCCAGTATCGCTTCCTGAGGGAGGCCGCCTGTGATGCCGTGCAGGGGCATTATGTGGCCGCGCCGCTCGATGTCGAGGCCGCGACCGCCTATTTGCGCGCCCGCGAGGGCGCGAGAGGTTGAATTTTTGGGTGCGCGCCCCCAATGAGCGGGCTGGTATTCCGGACGAGCAGCAAGAGGTTACGAGTGGCCATGACGACGACCGAAAAACAGACCCTGGGCTTTCAGACCGAGGTGCGCCAGCTCCTCGACCTCATGATCCATTCGCTCTACAGCGACAAGGACATATTCCTGCGCGAGTTGATCTCGAACGCCTCCGACGCCGTCGACAAGCTGCGCTTCGAGGCGCTGCGCGAGGAGTCGCTTTATGAGGGCGATTCCGATCTCAAGATCCGCGTGCAGGTCGACAAGGACGCGCGCACCATCACCATCGCCGACAACGGCATCGGCATGACGCGCGACGAGGTCATCGAGAACATCGGCACGATCGCGAGTTCCGGCACCAAGCGGTTTTTCGAGAGGCTGACCGGCGACGAGGCCAAGGACGCGCGCCTCATCGGGCAGTTCGGCGTGGGCTTCTACTCGGCGTTCATGGTCGCCGACCGGGTGACGCTGTTGACGCGCCGCGCGGGCGTTGCGAGCGCCGAGGGCGTGGCGTGGGAATCGTCGGGCACGGGCGAGTATACGGTGGAGACCGTGGAGCGCGCGGAGCGCGGCACTGCGGTGGTGCTGCACTTGCGCGAGGGGGAGGACGAATTCCTCGACGATCAGCGCCTGAAGGCGATCATACGGCGCTACTCGGACCATATTACCCTGCCGATCGTCATGGCCGACGCCGAAGGCGCGCCGGAGACCGTCAATAAGGCCGCGGCCCTGTGGGCGCGGCCGCGCCAGGACATCACCGAGCTCGAATACGACGAATTCTACAAGCATGTGGCGCATGACTTCGAGGCGCCGCTTGCGCACATCCACAGCCGCGTGGAGGGCAAGCAGGAGTATACGGCCTTGTTGTTCGTGCCGCGCCGGGCCCCCTTCGATCTCTTCGACCGTGACCGCCGCTATGGCGTGAAGCTCTATGTGCGGCGCGTGTTCATCATGGACGACGCCGAGCAGCTGCTGCCGAACTATCTGCGCTTCGTGCGCGGCGTGATCGATGCCGCCGATCTGCCCTTGAACGTGTCGCGCGAGATCCTGCAAAAGAGCCGCGACATCGACACCATAAGAAGCGGCGCCACGCGCAAGGTCCTCGATCTTTTGGCCGACATCGCCGAGAAGGAGCCGGAGAAGTACCGGGGCTTCTGGGCGGAGTTCGGGGTGGTGCTGAAGGAGGGGGTGGTCGAGGATGCCGGCAATCGCGAGCGCATCGCCAAGCTCCTGCGCTTTCAGACCACCGCCGAGGCCGGCGACGGGGTGTCGCTCGCCGACTACGTGGCGCGCATGGTCGAGGGCCAGGACAAGATCTATTACGTGACCGCGGAAAGCGCGGCCGCCGCCCGCCATAGCCCGCACTTGGAGATCTTCCGCCGCAAGGGCATCGAGGTGCTGCTTCTGACCGATCGCATCGACGAGTGGCTCGTGACCCACCTGTCGGAGTTCGAGGGCCGCGCCCTGCGATCGGTGGCCAAGGGCGATCTCGACCTGAAGGGGGTCGGCGGGGACAAGGACGAGCCCAAGGCGCCGGAGACCGAGGAACCGGAATGGAAGGCCCTCACCGAGCGCATGGCCAAGGTCTTAGGCGACAAGGTGAAGGAGGTGCGCGTAAGCCACAGGCTTACGGAATCCCCGGCCTGCCTGGTGGCCGGCGAGCACGACCTTGGCATCCATCTCGAGCGGCTTTTGAAGGCCGCCGGGCAAAATGCCCCGGCGAGCCCTCCGGTGTTCGAAATCAATCCCGGCCACCCGCTGGTCGCGCGGTTGCGCGGCGAGTCCTCGGACGAGCGCTTCGCCGATTGGACCACCCTGTTGTTCGATCAGGCGATCCTCGCGGAGGGCGGGGCGCTGGAGGACGGGGCGGCCTTCGTGCATCGCCTGAACGGTTTGTTATTGGGTCTCCAGGGCGCATAATCGAGGCGGCAACGAGAGAGAACCCCGGGCGGGCGCGGACCGTCGCCATGGGGGTGTGGCGATGATCGCAAGACGGGTTCTGTAGCGTGAGCACACTGTATGAATCGGCGTTGTCCTTGCCGCTGTTGCACCGCGGCAAGGTGCGGGACTTGTATGACGCGGGTCCCGAGCACCTCCTGGTCGTGACCACCGATCGCCTGTCGGCCTTCGATTGCGTCCTGCCCGATCCGATCCCCGGCAAGGGCCGCATCCTGAACGCCCTGTCGGGGTTCTGGTTCGCGCGCACCCAGGGGATCGTCGCCAACCATCTCTCGGACCGGCCGCTGGCGTCGGTGTTGCCGGACGCCCGCGAGCGCGCGCTGGTGGCGGACCGGGCGATGGTGGTGCGGCGGCTGAAGCCGTTGCCGATCGAGGCCATCGTGCGCGGCTATCTCGCCGGCTCCGGCTGGAAGGAATACCGCCGGAGCGGGACCGTATGCGGCATCGCCCTGCCGCCCGGCCTGCGCGAGGCCGAGCGCCTGCCGGAGCCCGTATTCACGCCCTCGACCAAGGCCGCGGCCGGCGCCCACGACGAGAATATCGATTATGCGCAGGCCGAGACCCTGCTCGGCCCACGGCTCGCGCGCGCGGTGCGTGATGCGAGCCTTGGGCTTTATGCCGAGGCCGCGGCGTTCGCGGCCACGCGCGGCATCATCATTGCCGACACCAAGTTCGAGTTCGCGGTCGACGAGCGCGATCAGCTGGTGCTGATCGACGAGGTCCTGACCCCGGATTCCTCGCGTTTCTGGCCGCAGGCCTCGTATCGGCCCGGGATAAGCCCGCAAAGCTACGACAAGCAATACGTGCGGGACTACCTGGAGACCCTGGCGTGGGACAAGCGCCCCCCGGCCCCCCGCTTGCCGGCCGAGGTCGTGGCCCAGACCGTGGCGCGCTACGAGGAGGCGCTGCGGGTGTTGACGGCCGTGGGCGCTTAAG
>DAHWGZ010000124.1 GCA_027335965.1 Acidiferrobacter sp. | reverse complement strand
ATGGTGCGCGTCTTCATCTTGGTGGCGATATGCATAAATCCTCCGTTAGCCTCCACAGCCGCCGATCGTGACCTTGACCTTGCGGGCCATGGTATGGACCTTGTCTTTGGTCGCCACATAGGCATGGACCATCGAGGTCTTGCCCATCTTGATGCGGACATTGAAAAAGCCCAGGGCCCCGGGGGTCAGGTGCACGATCGTGACCAGCGGGAAGGGGTTGTTGTCGACCGTCAACACGAGCTTTTCGGGGTGTGGCACATGGCTTGTGATGACCATCGGCACCACCGCCCCGTTTTCGGCCTCGAGCGGCGCATGGAGGTGGAGGCCGCCGTGCGCGATCGGCCGATGGCCAAACAGCTCGCGCAAGACCACCGGCATCTTCTTTTCATGAAAGACCGCCTGTGGCCAGACCGGCCAGGTACGGGCCAGGGCCGTGGCCGGGCGCAACAGACCGGCGCCCGCCGCCACCGCCAGGGCCGAACCCGAGAACGCCTGCTTCAAGAAGGTTCTGCGTGGAAGGTTCACTGAGTTTGTCTCCGCTTGCTCAAAAGGATGTGTGAGAGGGCTATCCCTCCCCGGGGGAAGGGACGCGGGCGATGGGCAAATTATTCCGCCTCGTCGCCCAGGCCGCGGGACGCGGGCGGGGCAAATGGATCAAGGGCGCCTCTTCGCCATCACCGCTCAAGCCCCCGCCACGCCGCCCCCCGCCTCCGGCAGGCGCGCGCGCTGGCTCGGGACCAGCAGCACGGGGCAGGTCGCGGCGCGCGCCACGCGCTCGGCCACGCTGCCCAACACCAAATGCTGGATGCCGCGACGCCCATGAGTGCCCACCACGATCAGGTCGGCCCCCCACTGGGTCGCCTCCCCCACCACCACCGCGCCGATCGGCTGGGTCAGGTTCTGGGGCAACGCCGTCTCGACCGCAAGCCCGGCCTTTTGCGCCTCGTTGCGGGCCTCGCTCATGATGGCCCGCCCCGTCGTGAACAAAATCTCCTCCAGTTGCGCGTCGCCCACCACCCCGCTAATCGCCGCCGTGAACGGAAACACGTCGACCACATGCACCAGCAACAGGCGCGCGGACAGCTCCTTGGCGAGCTTGATCGCCTCTTGAAGGGCCCCTGTCGAGATACGACTGCCATCGATTCCTACCAAGATTTTCTTGTACACGTCGATCCTCCGTTACCGTCAAGTGACACGCCCCATCCGGGACATGCGGACGCACCCGCCCTTGTCGCCCCCGTCTCTCAAAGCCCCGTCGCCATTTCATCAACCGCTGTCGCGATGAGCCTGGACTGACAGGCCATGGATGGCGCATCAAGGCGCCCGTTCCTTGCGATTGACGATGCCCCGCAGGGCGCCGCGGCCCCCGACCATTCGACACCCGCCCCCTGGCATCCGCCCCAAGCTCGCCCCTGATGGCGAGCCCGCGTCGCCACGCAAGCCAGGAACCGCGCTGAGGGCGCAACCCATGGAAACGAGGCCGGACCCCCTCCCATCATGGCCGACGTTTCCCCATGTCCGCGAATGGGCGCCGCCATGGCGAAAGGTCATCCGCGATGCGCGCCGCGTGCGCCAAGCCCCGGTTACGCTCGCGTCCCGCGCCGTTTCTGCAGCAGGCTCACCTGAAAGAGCGTGTTGCGCTCTTCCTCTTCGAGCGCGGATTGGATGAAACGCATGGTGGCTGCGTAGCGGGGAAGGATATTGTACTTGAGGGCGTTGACGCGCCTTTGGGTCTTGCGCTGTTCGCCGAGCAGGCGCCTCAGCGCCGTTTCCGCCTCGCCCAGGCGCGCCAGGTGCACCGCCAGACGCACGAGGCGGCTGCGCGTCTCGTCGAGGCTCGCATCGGTCCCAAGGAGGCCAAGCGGTGGCAGTGGCAAGGCTTCCGCGGTCACGGCGGGATACTCGACGCCAAGGCTGCTGCGCGGCAGGATCCGGACCGACAGGCCGGGCTGCTTCAAACCAAGCGCCGCTTGATGGAGCATGCGGCTGCCCGTGCGCATATGCGTCATGCCGAGCCAGTGGTAGGCCTCCTCCAGGACGACGCGCGCTTCCCTGCGAAGCCCACGGTATTGTCTGAGGCGATCGTAGACCAGATAGGTGAGCAGCTCGCGCTTGCGCTCGAGGAGATCGTGCCCTTGCGTAAGGAACGCGTGCTCGCGTTTCAGCCTCAGCATCGCGCTTTTGGTGGGCGGGACCTTCAACAGCTCCTTCATGTCGCCCCACCCGCCGATTCGTGGTGGTGACGGGCGATATCCTCGTCGCTGACCCGCGCCAAGTTGTCGGCTGGCAGCAGGGACAGCAGGTCCCAGGCCCGCATCAAGGTGTCTTCGATCGAGCGATCCTCGTCATCGCCTTGAGCCACGAAGCGCTGCTCGAATGCTTGTCCGAAGGCCAGATATTTCCGATCCGCATCAGCCAGCTCCTCGGCACCGATAATGGAAGCGAGGTTGCGCACCTCAAGCGCCCTCGCATAGGAGGCATAGAGCTGACTTGCGACGCGCGGGTGGTCCTCGCGGGTGTAGCCTTCGCCGATGCCGTCTTTCATCAATCTCGACAGGGATGGGGGTACGTGGACTGGCGGATAGATGCCCTGATTATGCAACTCGCGGCTCAGCACGATCTGGCCCTCGGTGATGTAGCCGGTGAGGTCGGGGATGGGGTGCGTGATGTCATCGTTGGGCATGCTCAGCACGGGCATCATGGTGATCGAGCCGGGACGCCCCTTGATCCGGCCGGCGCGCTCATAGATCTCGGCCAGGTCGGAGTAGAGATAGGCCGGATAACCCTTGCGCGACGGCACGTCGCCCTTGGCGGTCGCCACTTCGCGCAAGGCCTCCGCGTAATGGGTCATGTCGGTGAGTATGACGAGCACATGCATGTCGAGATCGAAGGCGAGGTATTCGGCGGCGGACAGCGCCGTGCGGGGCAGAAGCAACCGCTCGATGGGCGGATCGTCGGCGAGATTCATGAACATCACCACGCGGCCGAGCACCCCGCTTGCCTCGAAGTCCTCCCGAAAGAAGCGCGCGTCGTCATGGGAGACGCCCATGGCGGCGAACACCACCGCGAAGCGAATATCCCCTCCGATGAGCGTTGCTTGCCGCACGATCTGGGCCACCAGGCGGTTATGCGGCAGTCCCGGGCCCGAGAAAATGGGCAACTTCTGGCCGCGCACCAGCGAGTCGAGTCCATCGATGACGGAGATGCCGCACTGGATGAACTCCCGCGGATAGGCGCGCGCGGCGGGGTTGATCGTGGCGCTGTTGATGTTGCGCTTCAACGCCGAGATCATGGGCGGCCGGCCGTCAGCGGCCTGGCCTAGGGCATCGAGCGTCCTGCCGAGCAGGTCCGGGGAGAGCGCGAGTTCCACCGGCTGCTCTAGGAAACGCACCCAGGTGCGCTCCAGGTCCAGGCCGTCGGTGCCCTCGAACACCTGGATGAGGACGATCTCGCGTCCGCTCAAGATGACTTGCCCGTTACGCTGCCGCCCGGTGTGATCGCGCACCAGCACGCGATCCCCGAGCGCCACGTCCTGCGCGGCGCGCATGAAGAGCAAGCCGCTGCGCGCGGCCGTGGCGGCGCGATACTCCTTGGCGCTCATGTCGGCTGCCGCTCGGCCTGCTGATACTCGGCGCGCAAGGCGCCGAAGGCCTCTCGGATCTCGTTGTCGAAACCACGCAACCCGTCGATCTGGTCGCTCGCATACACGGCCTTGATACGCCGCGCGCGGCCAAGCACGCGCATGTCCAGCAGCTCCTGCACGGGCGCGCCCAAGGCAAGCACGTCGCGGCCCTGGTGATAGATGTCGAGGACCATGTCCAAGAGCGCGAATTGCTTTTCCGGCGAGCAATAGCTGTCGGCCGGATCGAGCGCGCTTTGTTGGAGGACCGCATCCTTGAATAATCCGGCCGCTTCCAGCATCCACCGCTGGGTCGGTGATAGCGCCTCGGGTCCGACCAGATTCAGGATGCGCGTGAGCTCATCGGCCCGCGCCAGCAGCTCAAGGGACTCGGCGCGCTTTTCCTTCCAGCCCGCGTGGATATGCTCGTCCCACCATGGGCTCACGGTGGACACATATCCGGAAAAGCTGCCGTTCCAGTCGACCGCGGGGTAGTGGCGGGCATCGGCCAGATCTTTTGAGAGCGCCCAGAACGTCTGGATGATCTCCTTGGTATGATTGGTGACCGGCTCCGAGAAGTCCCCGCCCGGCGGCGATACCGAGCCGATCAAGGTGACCGAGCCGCGCCCGCCCAACAGCGGCTCGACCCGGCCGGCGCGCTCATAGAAGGCGCTGAGCCGCGAGGCCAGATAAGCGGGATAGCCCTCCTCCACCGGCATATGCCCCAATCGTCCGGCGACCTCGCGCAACGCCTCCGCCCAGCGGCTGGTGGAGTCGGCCACCATGACCACGTCGTAGCCCTGGTCGCGAAAATATTCGGCGATCGTGACGCCGCTGTAGATGGAGGCCTCGCGCGCCACGACCGGCATATTGGAGGTGTTCGCCACGAGCAGCGTGCGCTCCATGAGCGGCCGGTCCGTGTGAGGATCCCTAAGCTTGGGGAACTCCTCGAGCATTCCGACCAGCTCGTTGCCGCGTTCGCCGCACCCCACATAGATCATGATGTCGGCGTTGGACCACCGGGCGATCTGCTCCAGCAGCACCGTTTTGCCCGATCCAAACGGCCCCGGAACCGCGGCCTTGCCGCCCCTGACCAGCGGAAAGAACGTGTCGAGTATCCGCTGTCCCGTGAACAAGGGCGCGACCGCGTGGTCGCGGCTACGGTAAGGCCGGGGCACGCGCACAGGCCAGCTCTGGTACAGCCGAATCTCGTGCGCATGTCCGCTTGCATCGCGTACCTGGGCCACCGTCCGGTCGACGGTGTAGGCGCCCGCTTGCGCCAATGCCGTAAGCTCCCCGCCCACCGTCGGCGGCACCAGGATGCGATGCGTGAAGGAGGGGTTTTCCTGAACCGTGCCGAGCACGGCGCCAGGCTCGATCTTCTGCCCGACCGTAAGCGTCCCCGTGGGCTCGAAACTCCAGGTCCGCCCGCGATCGAGCGACGGGATGCCGACACCGCGGGCGACGCGGTCGCCACCCTCGCGGACGATGGCCATGAGCGGTCGCTGCACGCCATCGAAGATCTGGCCCAACAGGCCCGGGCCCAGCTCCACCGACATCGGGCGGCCCAGCGCCGCCACCTCCTCGCCGGGTCGCAGCGATTCCGTGGATTCGTGGACCTGCACCACCGCAAGCGGCCCCTCGCGGCCGATGACCTCGCCGATCAGGCCCAGCCGGCCGATTTTCACCTCTTCGCTGATCGCCACTTCGGGTAGATCCGCGGTGACGATCGGTCCATTGATTTCGACGATCTTGCCCATGGGTCAGTCC
>DAHWGZ010000123.1 GCA_027335965.1 Acidiferrobacter sp. | reverse complement strand
ATTGTCGGCCAGGGCGCCGATCCCCAGATCGTCAACGCGCTGCCGTTTGTCGGCATGCGGGTCGGAGACCACGATGCGGTCCGGCGCCATGCGCAACGCGAGGCCGGAGGCCAGCGCCAGACCCATGTTGCCCGCGCCAATGATGCCTATCGAGAAGTTTTGCATGAGCTGAGTGTAAGGGGACTCTTCCTCCAGGGAAAGAGCGCCTTGTCTCCACGCTTGCGCCCGTTATACTTCAACATACCTCCACCCTGGTAGCCCTCAGCTCATGGATATCGCGGAACTCCTGGCCTTTGCCTACAAACAGAACGCATCGGATCTGCATTTGTCGGCAGGTCTGCCACCCCTCATCCGTGTCGATGGCGACGTCAAGCGCATCAACGTAGACCCATTGGATGAGCGTGCCGTGCACAATATGGTCTACGATATCATGAACGACAAGCAGCAAAAGGAGTACGAGGAGCGCCTGGAGTGCGATTTCTCGTTCGAGCTGCCGAATATCGCCCGCTTTCGCGTCAACGCCTTCAACCAGAATCGTGGTCCGGGCGCCGTGTTCCGCACCATCCCCTCGAAGGTGCTGACCCTGGAGCAATTGAACGCCCCCGGAATCTTCAAGCAGATCTCCGACCAGCCGCGCGGCATCGTGCTGGTCACGGGCCCCACGGGGTCCGGCAAATCCACCACCCTGGCGGCGATGATAGACCACGTCAACGAGAGCCGGCGCGAGCACATACTGACCATAGAGGACCCGATCGAGTTCGTGCATCTGAGCAAGAACTGCCTCATCAATCAGCGTGAGGTGCACCGGGATACCTTGGGATTCGAGAACGCCTTGCGCTCGGCCTTGCGCGAAGACCCGGACGTGATCCTGGTCGGCGAGTTGCGCGATCTGGAGACGATCCGCCTGGCGCTTACCGCGGCCGAGACCGGCCATCTGGTGTTCGCCACCCTGCATACGAGTTCCGCGGCCAAGACCATAGACCGCGTGGTGGACGTGTTCCCGGCGGCCGAGAAGGAGATGGTGCGCTCCATGCTCTCGGAGTCGTTGCGCGCGGTGATCTCCCAGACGCTCTTGAAGAAGGTCGGCGGCGGGCGTATCGCCGCCCACGAGATCATGATCGGCACGCCCGCCATCCGCAACCTGATTCGTGAAAACAAGATTGCGCAGATGTATTCGGCCATTCAGACCAGCCAGTCCGCGGGCATGCAGACCCTCGATCAGTGCCTCATGGAGCTCGTGCGGTCGCGCCAAATATCGCCCGAGGAGGCGCGCGGCAAGGCGGCGAACAAGGAGGCGTTCGCGAACAACAACAACGGGGCGGCGGCGGCCGCCGCGCGGAGGTAGGATGGGCTTCCTCGATCTCTTGCGGCTCATGGTCGAAAAGCGCGCCTCGGACCTGTACATCACCGCCGGGGTGGCGCCGAGCCTGCGCGTGGACGGGAAGCTCGCGCCGGTGACGCGCCAGCCGCTCACCCCGGACCAGGCCCGGCAGTTCGTGTACAGCATCATGAACGAAGAGCAGCGTAGCGAGTTCGAGGAGACGAACGAGTGCAATTTCGCCATCAACCCGCAGGGCGTCGGACGGTTTCGCGTCAACGTTTTCCGGCAGCAGCAGCGGGTTGGCATGGTGTTGCGCAAGATCGAGACCCGCATTCCGCATTTTGAGGAATTGAATCTTCCGCCTGTATTGAAGGACATCGCCCTCACGAAGCGCGGGCTCGTGATCTTCGTGGGCGCCACGGGTTCCGGAAAGTCGACCTCGCTTGCCGCCATGGTGGGCTACCGCAATCAGTATTCGAACGGGCATATCATCACCATAGAGGACCCGATCGAGTTCGTGCATGAACACAATAACTGCATAATCACCCAGCGCGAGGTGGGCGTCGACACGGATTCGTTCGAGACGGCCTTGAAGAATACCCTGCGTCAGGCGCCGGATGTGATCCTCATAGGCGAGGTGCGCGCGCGCGAGACGATGGACTACGCCATCGCGTTCGCCGAGACCGGTCACCTGTGCCTCACCACGCTCCATGCCAACAGCGCGAACCAGGCCCTCGATCGCATCATCAATTTCTTCCCGGAAGATCGCCGCGCGCAGCTTCTGATGGATCTCTCCCTGAACCTCAAGGCCGTGATCTCGCAGCGCCTCATTCCAAAAAAGGACGGCACCGGACGCGTGGCGGCAATCGAGATCATGATCAACAGCCCCTTGATCGCCGACCTCATCCTGAAGGGCGAGGTTCACGGGATCAAGGAGCTCATGGCCAAGTCCGAGGAGGCGGGCATGCAGACCTTCGATCAGGCCCTGTTTGGTCTGTATGAGGCGGGCCTCATCGATTACGACGAGGCCATGCGCAACGCCGATTCGCAAAACGACCTGCGGTTGCGCATCAAGCTGCACGGCAAGGATGCGAAGGAGGGGGCGCTCGGCGACTCCCTGCGCAACATCACCTTCTAGGTGCCGGGCGCGATGTGCGCTGCATTTGCGCGCCGTAACTGCTAAGATGCCGGCGTGTCGATCCCTGTCTCATGTTGCCAAGTACGCGCATGTCCCGTGGCGCGGCGGGTGGTGTTCGCGTGAATCGCGACCGGCCCATAGGGGTGTTTGACTCGGGCATCGGCGGCCTCACCGTCGCGCATGCCTTGATGTCGGCGCTTCCCAACGAGCGTATCGTCTATTTCGGCGATACCGCGCGACTGCCCTACGGAACGAAGTCCTCGGCGACGGTGGCGGGATATGCCGCGCAGATCACCGATTTTCTCCTAAAGCGCGACGTCAAGATGCTGGTCGTCGCCTGCAACACCATGGCGGCCGTCGCCCTTCCGGTTGTGACGAGCCTGTCCCCGGTGCCGGTGGTCGACGTCCTCGATGCCGGCGCGCGCGCGGCCGTGGAGTCGAGCCGCTCGGGCCGCATCGGCGTGCTCGCCACCCTGACCACGGTCAGCTCGCAGGCCTATGAGCGCGCCATTCGCGCGCACGCGGGCGATGCGCGCATCGTGTCGCAGGCCTGCCCGCTATTCGCGCCGCTCGTGGAGGAAGGCTGGCTGGATCACCCGGTGACCGAGCTCACCGCCCGCGAGTACCTGCGGCCGGTGCTCGCCGAGAAGGTCGATACCCTGGTGCTCGGTTGCACCCACTATCCCTTGCTGAAACCCCTGCTGGCGCGGCTTGCGGGGTCCGCGACCAGGCTTGTCGATTCCGCCGAGACGACCGCGGCGCGGGTGGCGGATGTCCTCGCCGCGCGCGACCTTCGCCGCACCGCCCCGGAGGAACCGATGCATGAATATTATGTGACCGATCTCCCGCAACGATTCCGGGCGGTGGGCGCCCTATGCCTGGGGCGCCCGCTACCGGAGGTCCAGCTGGTGCATTGGTAGAGGCGATGGGCGACGCGCCGTTATTGCGCTTTGCGCAGTGGGTCTGGCCGGGCAAGCCGCCGCTCGCGCGGGCCTGCTGGGTGGTCGCCACGACCGCCCGCGCTCGCGCCGCGACGGGCCTTCTTGCCGCGCTCGAGGAGGCCCGCCAGGGGCCGCTCGCGCTGCTTTTGCTAGACGAGGGCCGATACGAGGGGCCGTTGCCCTGGGCGCGCCTGCCCGCGCTCGCGCCCGCGCGCATCCTCTCCCGGCTCAAGCCCCGCATCCTGCTATGTCTCGACGATGAGGCGCGCTCCCGGGCGCTCGCGGCCGCCGCGTCCTGTCCCGTCGCCTGGCTGAACGGCCGCGCGCCGGAGCTCCTCTCGCTTGGGATGGTGGCGGTGGCGAGCGAGGCGGTGGCCGCGCGCATCGGCGGGGGCGTGGTGACCGGGGATCCCATGGTGGCGTGGCCGGCGACGGCCGACGCGCCGGCGGGTGCGTGGCCTTGCGACCGTTTCCAGGCGGTGCGCAAGGCGGGCCGCTGGATCGTCTATTTTGCCGGCACCGAGCCTGGCGAAGAGGCGCTGGCCTACACGACTTTCTTGGCCCTGTCGGCGGGTAGCGGCGGTCTGCTGGCGCTTGCGCCCGCCGATCCGGGGCGCCATGAGGAGGTCTACCGGGAGGCCATAAAGTACCACCTGACGACCGTGCGCCAGTCGCGACTCATGACCTCCGAGGTGCCGCCCAAGACTCGCGTGTATTACATCGAGAGCCCCGAGGCGCGTCGCGCCATGCATGATTGCGCGGATCTCGTCGTGGCCGGCGGGACGCTGATCGCCGGCGCGCCCTTGCCGGCCGAGCCGCCCACGGCCGGGGCGGCGATCCTGGCCGGTCCTTACCCACGCAACCCCCTGCTCGCGGCGGCGGTCGATGCCGAGGTCGTCTTGTCGTGCGCGGCCGCGGCGGACCTCGGGCACGCCGCCGGCGCCTGGCTTGCCGATGCCGCCGGACGCGCGCGCATGGCGCAAGCCCTCGGGCGCTGGACGGCCGCGCAGCCCGAGGCCCAGGCGCGTTTCCTGGCGTGGTTTGCCGAACTTTCGCGTGGCGCGGGCTAAGCCCTTGCGCGTCCCGCCCCGGGGTTCATCGCGCGGCGCGGCTTGGGCGGGGATGAGCGAGCGGCGGGGGTTTTAAGGGCGCCATGCGTCTCGATGGTCCCGCGCCCGTCATGGTCGGATCGGCGGGGCGCTAGCGCCTCTCCGCCCTCGATGACAACGGGCCTCACGCCCGCGAAGGATCGGCGCGGGTCCTCCGCGGCATCAAGGCGCGCGCCGTTCGTAGGCGATGCGCCCCTCATGGATGGTGATCACCACCTGGCCGCGCATGGCGGTGTCGTAGAACGGGCTGTTGCTTCCTCGGCTACGGACCGAGCCGGCGGCCGGCGTCCAGATGGCCTCGGGGTCGTAGAGGCAGATATCGGCGCGCTCGCCGATGCCGAGCGTCCCGCCCGGGACTCCCAGGAGCGCCGCCGGGCGACTGGTCACCGCCGCCAGGGCGTCCTTGAGGGCGAGCATGTTCAATTCCGCGAGACGCAGGGTCAATGGCAGGAGCGTCTCGAGCCCCGCGATCCCGGGCTCGGCATCGCTGAACGGCCGCTCCTTGGCGTCGACCTCGTGCGGCTGATGGTCGGAGCACAGCGCGTCGATGACGCCCGCCGCCAGCGCGGTGCGCAAGGCGTCGCGGTCGGCCATGGTGCGTGCCGGCGGACGCAGGCGATAGTTGGTGTCGAAGATGCCGACATCGTCTTCCGTCACATACAGCTGATGGATGGGCGTATCGGCGGTGATGGCAAGCCCCCGTCTCTTGCCCTCGGCGATCAAGGCCGCGCCACGCGCCGATGAGATCCCGCAAAAATGCGCGCGGACCCCGACCTCCTCGATAAGCATGAGGGCGCGCGCGATCTCTATGGTCTCGGCGCTCTCCGGGACCCCCGCAAGCCCCAGGCGGGTCGCTACGCGGCCCTCGTGCATGACGCCTGG
>DAHWGZ010000122.1 GCA_027335965.1 Acidiferrobacter sp. | reverse complement strand
CTCAAGGCCGGACTTGGTCATCTTTGGTTCGTCACCTTGCACCCGTTCGATGATGGCAACGGTCGTATCGCTCGGGCCATCGGTGATCTGCTGTTGGCGCGTGCCGACGGCAGTCCCCAGCGTTTCTACAGTTTGTCGGCGCAGATCCAGCGCGAACGCAAGGCCTACTACGACATCCTGGAGCGAACCCAGAAGCGGTCCATGGATGTCACCGAGTGGCTTTCCTGGTTCCTCGACACCCTTCATCGCGCCGTCGATCAGGCACAGCACACGCTTGATGCCGTGCTGACCAAGGCGCGCTTCTGGCATCGCTGGGCGACCACGCCGTTGAACGAGCGACAGGTGAAGCTGCTTAATCGGCTGCTCGATGGCTTCGCAGGCAAGCTCACCAGCAGCAGGTGGGCATCCATCGCCAAGTGCTCGCCGGACACGGCCCTGCGCGACATCAACGACCTGCTTGCGCGGGGCGCGCTGCGGAAATCGGATGCGGGCGGGCGTAGTACTAGCTACAAGCTGAATCACTCGCCGGAGTAGCGGGGAGTACCGGTGATGATTCTCGCCCGACCGACCGTCGATCACCGTGCCCAGGGTCTCGAGTTGGGTGGGGCGCTGTTGCCGGATTCAGTGAATCGGGCTGTGACGGTTTCGCAGAACGCCGGTGTTCGGGTCCTGCTGGTACACGCGCTGCACGACCGCGCCCAGGAGTTCTACGAGCACTACGGTTTTCAGGCAGCCACTACATCTGATGACGCTGATGCTGCGCTTGAACTCCGTCAAGGCTTGATGGCGCCTGCAGCAAATGCCGAGCTTGGCTCCTGGGGCGAACAGCCCGGATTAACCTGCCGGGCGCATGATCCGCAGGACACCGCGCCCATGAACATCCTGCAGCGGGAAATAAACCAGGTGCGTTATTGGATCGGTGGCCACGGAATGCGCCTCGAACGCCAAGAACTTCCAGCCAAGCGGACGCAAACGGCCTTTTCTCAACTGAAAGACCGAAACCGCGCCGCTCTCACTGCCGACGTACAGGCGCCCCAAGCCCGCATCGAATGCCAGGACGTCAGGGTCGCGTCCGATGCTGTGATGATACAGCACCCGCATACCCTTCATGTCGAGCATCAAAAGCTCCGGGTTGCCGCCCGCAGCCGACGCGCTGCACGCCACGAAGGCTCGGCGCGCCAAGCCATCGATAAGCAAGCCGTGATCATGTTCGCAGATACGATTGGGCAAGCCATAGCGCGCCACGATGCGATCCGTACGCGGATTGATTGCGACGACCTGGTTCCGGGTCTGGACGTCCGCATAAATGAGTCCGCTCACGGGATCATATTGTGAGTTGCCGACATGGCCCCCCATGGGGATGGTGGCCACCCGCCGATTGGTGCGCGCATCAACGACCGTCTCGGTTCCCCCGAACTCATCGGAGATGAAGACCTTCTTGACGTTCGGCGCATAAGCGATGCCGTCAGGATGGTCTCCAGCCGGCACGCTTGCGATCACCTTGAATGTCCGCTCTGATATGACATCGAGCTTGTCGACGCCGGTGGCGCTGGCAAAGGCCTCGCCAAGCTCCGGCACGGCCAAGACGCCATGCGCGTACGGAACATCAGGGATCTTGGCTGCCACCTTGTCGGTTCGTAGATTGACGACCACGATCTTCCCCGATCCGAGATGGGAAACAAACAGCAATTGGCGCCTTGGATCGACGCTTTCGTAGTCGAATCGCGTGGCCCGTCCCAAGATGATGTCGGGGTGCGCTTGTCGCAACGGGAAGGTCGATTTTGCGGGGGCCGCCGTCGCGCATCCGACCATGATGAGCGCCAAAAACGGCGGGATCTTGCGCGCTATAGGCCCGATGGCCCCCTTGACCCTGGTAAACGACTTCAATGCTGGCGCTTCGCGGCGCGTCATGGCGGCATCCCGTTTGTTGTTTCGGCGCAAGCGAGACTACCATGCCATTGTGCGATTATGTTGACACCTCATCTCTTGCCGGGAAGCGGCGCGCAAGAAGGAGAGAACAGGGCGCCGCGCTGCATAAACCCGTCGCGCCGCCGCTGCATCGGAAGGATGGGGCGAACCGCCGGCCGATCCCATGGATCACGCGGGGAATGACCCCGGCGGACCCCGGGGCGATCTCGAGCCGTCGCGCCTTCAGGGACGCCCCCCGCGAGACGGGCCCGCTCGCGTGGGCGTCGGCCTTGCCCACCGGGCCGACCTTCGTCCCGTCGGGACGCGCGAAGACCCGCGCCGCCAGGCGTCTTACAGGCTGGGCAAGCGCGGTTTCGTGCGGTTTCGTGCGGTACGGATTTCTGGTTTCGGGACCTTTGGCGCCCCATTTCGCATAACCCCGAGGGAGCCGTCCCTCAAGGTCATCCAGGCCGCCGCAAAGCCGCACCCTGCTTGGCTTTCGCAGGCTCAAGAGCGAGGCTCGCCGTGATTTTCGGGCGACATGGCAAAGGCCTCGCGGGCGCCGGATGACGCCCATCCGGATAAGGGCGCGCGCGATCCGCTCAGGCCGCCGCCAGGCCCGGACCGCCTCCAAAAACAGCAACATCGCAACCGCTCTATCCGGCCTCAACAAATGGCCGATACCCAGTCGCCATCCACACACTTGTCCACAGCTTTTGTGGATACTGGCCCCTACCCTACAAACGAGGAGAGGCGCTACAGACTCAGATCTCCATCCGCGAGAAGAAACGCGCGCCCAGCATGAAGATCGCCACGATCGCCCCCGCCAAGACGGTGAAGTCGAGGGTAAGGCCGAACACGCCGTGCCCCACGAGAAAGACGCGCAACGCGTCCACGCCGTAGGACAGCGGATCAAAGCGGGCTATGAGCCCGAGCCCCTCCGATCGATGGGCGATCGGAAAGAGCGCGCCCGAGAGAAAGAAGAGCGGCATCCCGAGGAAGTTGATGATGAGCTGAAAGCCCTGCATATCCCGAAGCCGTGAGGCTATGACCATGCTCAGCGCGCTAAAGAGCAGCGCCGTAAAGAACATCACCAGAAGGCCCAGGACCACGCCCATGAGCGACACCGGCCGAAAGCCCGCGATCATCGTAATGACGAGCACGAGCGTCCCCTGCATCATCGCCACCGTGGCTCCGCCGAGCGCGCGCCCTCCCATGATCGCCAAGCGCGAGACCGGCGCCACCAGCGTCTCCTTCAGAAACCCGAACTGCCGGTCCCAAATGATCTGCATGCCGTTGAACAGCGACACAAACAGGATGGACATGCTGATGACGCCCGGCACGATGAAGGCGAAGTAATCGCCCTGCCCGGCCTTGCGAAAGATCGGCCCCAGACCGTAGCCAAGCGCCACCAGGAACAAGAGTGGTTGGCTTAGGGAGCCCACGATGCGCGAACGCGAGCGCGTGAACCGCTTGACCTCCCGTAACCACATGACATAGACCGCGCTCATCTCCATCGGCAAGTCAGCGGCGGCCGCCCCACAGCTGGCGCGCTTGGCGCAAGCGGTCCACGGAACCGCCCGCCTCCTCGCGCAGGGTGTTGCCGGTAAGGGCCAGGAAGGCGCCCTCAAGCGAGTCCGTCGCCGTCTTGTCCTTCAGTTCTTGCCCCGAACCCTCCGCGACGATGCGCCCTCGGTCAATGATGGCGATCCGCTCGGCGATGTTGTCCGCCTCCTCCATGTAGTGGGTCGTAAAGAACACCGTGACGCCTTGCTCGCGGTTGAGGTTTTTCACATGACCCCAGAGATGGTTGCGCGCCTGAGGGTCGAGCCCGAGCGTGGGCTCGTCCAGGAACAGGATCTGTGGGTGGTGGAGCAAGCCGCGGGCGATCTCGAGGCGCCGCTTCATGCCGCCCGAGAATTCCCGAACCAAGTGGTTTTTCCGATCCGCGAGATCGACCAGCGCCAGGAGCTCCCGTATGCGCGCATGGCGCGTCTCTTTGGGTACTCCGTAGAGAATGCCGTGGAACTCGAGGTTTTCAAGCGCGGTGAGGTCGTCATCCAGGGACGGATCCTGGAACACGATCCCGAAGGCGCGCCGCACGGCGTCTGGCTCGGTGATGGGATCGTGTCCTGCCACGCGTATGGTGCCCGAGGTCGGACGAAGAAGCGTGGTCAGCATCTTGATGGTCGTCGACTTCCCCGCCCCGTTCGGCCCGAGGAAGGCGAATACGCTCCCTTGGGCCACGGAAAACGTGACATCGTCCACGACCGCGGGATTGTCGCCGAACCGCTTGGTCAGGTGCTCGACTAAGAGGATGGGATCCATGCCCGCGAGTCTACCATGACGCCCGGGCGTCTGAGCTGTCTTTTGGCCATTGTGGTCTCAGTCTCCGCGGGCGCGCGTGGCGCGCGAGACCTCATCATCCCTGAGACCGACGGCCCGGCCGGCGAGCCAAGCCCGAGGCGTCCGCCGCGAAAGCCTCATACCCCAGGCGTGCGGAGCCGCCACGGATCCCTTCCAGGGCATGACGGCAGACCCCGCCCCAATGCCCGCTCCGCTCATGGCGGCCCCACATCGGCCCTTCATAAAACGGTCCCTGCTAGAAACCCTTCGCATCCCCCTCGACGCGGACCCGCTCCCCGAAGAGATCGACCACGACCGGCCTTTGAGCCTTCAAGGTCTTGCGTTTCGCGCGCCCCCGGTCGAGCCCCGGGCCACCCTCATCGCGCTTTGGCCGCCTCTTCAAGCGAAATCCGCGGCGGGCCTTGCGATCACCGATTTCTGGTGAACCGGCGGACCGCATCGCCCTCCATATCCATCGAACATGTGCTTTCTGGCGCCCTGCATGCGCCATTTTGCCTATGACCCGCACCCCTACAGCCGACGCGGCCCACCGCTTTGGCAGGCTGTCGTCAGATTGCCATTGATTTAGGCTATCCTTGATTGAGAAGGGGATAGAGACTGGATGAGCCCGGCGGGCCGAGCTCATCGCGACGGACGATTATGGGAAGATATATCACAAAAAAGGAAGCGTTCATGGTCCCGAAAAACTTCGACGCACACAATGAGCCATGGCTTGATGACCGAACGCGCCGGCGCCTCGCGGGCGCGGGCGCCGGGATCGATGTCGCGAGCCAACGCGCGGACGATCTGGACGAGCGCTGCCTCGCATTTCTCGATGCGCGGTTTGCGCACGACCCCACGCGCCGCCCCTCCGCCCTGGATCTGGCCTGCGGAAGGGGCGGACAAACCCTGCGCATGGTCGCCTGCGGTGCCCTCGTGACCGCCGTAGACCAGCACGATCATGGCGTGGACATCCAGCGCGCCTTGGCCGGGCGCCCCATTCCGCGGCCACCAAGCTTCGTTCAGGCGGATTTCCGCGCCTTGCCCACGATCCTGCCCAACGCGCCCTATGACGCCATCATCTGTCAGCGGGCCATCCATTACATGCGATACGGCGAGGCGGTGACGGCCGTACGCGCCTGGACACATCACCTAAAGCCAGGCGGCCGGGTCTTTCTGTCCGCCTCGGGACTGGACTCGGAACTGGGGCGCCGATACCCTCACAGGGACCGCCCGGTCGCCGAGCGATT
>DAHWGZ010000121.1 GCA_027335965.1 Acidiferrobacter sp. | reverse complement strand
TCAATATCGCCGAGCAAAGCCTGCTCTCGGAGTTCAACAACCCCTCGAATAGCAACGCCTTCCAGGTCGGCCTGATGGATTATTCGACCGCCAAGGCGCCGAGCCTCTATGACACCTGGGTGTATGACATGAGCAACAACAACACCCTAAACAGCAGCGGCACGGTCACGAAGTACGGTGCCTTCGGTTATGGAAATGCCCTGGCCTCGCCGTTGGCCGCCGACCCCGTCACCGCCTACAATCCGTGCTATGGAATAGCGTCCGCCGCCTGCACGAATATCAAACGGGTCATGGGCGGGGCCCTTGGGAGCAGCGAGTATCTTTACATCAACGCCACCTCCGATGATCCGGAGATCAATGACGTGTTGTATGCGCCCCCCGGTCGCCCCGCCAATATCCTGACCTACGATGGCCCAAAGCCCTATCCGCCGAACTATACGCTCACTCAATACGAGGATCAGATCGTCAACGGCGCGCCTTTGTGGGAAACGTATTTGCGCTCGACCGGAGGGGTCTACGCGACCGCGCCCACCAGCGCGGGCTATGCCCCCTACAGTGGCGAGGTCTGGTATGGGGAACGCGGCGAGGCCTATGATGCCCCGCCGGTGACCAATGAGGATATTTCAGCGACCACCAATCCCTATCCCGGTTATGCGGGTGTCACGCAGATGGGGCAGGGCAATCTCCTGATCTCGGTGGGGTCCTTCAGTTCCGTGCTGAGCGACTTCAACAGTGATCTTGCGCCCGAACAGTTTCCGGCGGGGACGAGTATCGTCGCCGATTCCGAATATGCCCCGATGGCCGGTGCCCTGCAGAGCGCGCTCGAATATTTCATCGGGCAAAGCGGGCCGCAGCCGGCCTGCGCCCCCAAATACGTGATCCTCATCACCGACGGGCAGCCGACCATGGGGTTGAAGGGCCATGTCTATCCGCCCCTCGGCAGCGCCGCGGCCAGCACTTATGGGGAGACACAGTCGAACGACAATGCGGTCAGCGAGGCGATCACCGCCGTTCAGAATCTCTACAGCAACAACCAAAATGGCGTCGGATCCATTCACACCTATGTCCTGGGCATAGGCCCCAACATCAACTGTCCGCCCTCGGCCGATTCCTCATGTTCGGCCGAGGCGCAGGCCGGCTACAGCGTCCTCGAGCAGTTGGCGACCGCCGGCCAAGGGGGGACCGCGAGCCAACCCGTGCTCCCCTACAGCGCCCAGAGTCCGGCGCAGTTTCAGCAGGCCTTTGCCGCCATTTTAAACAGCATCGAGTCCCAGGTGTTCGCGGCCAACGGCGGTTCAAGCACGAGCCTGGGGGTAAATTCCCTGGAATACGCCGTGACGAGCACGCCGAGTCTCGGCGAGGGAGATCTGGTCGCATTCCCGGTCCAGGCGAACGGCAACGTCGGCACGACCCCGTCGTGGGACATCGAGGGGCAGCTCGGGAACACGGCCACGACTTCCCAGAACAGCGCCTTGCGGTCGAGCGATCTTTATTCGACGGGCGTGCCGGTCGCGCCGGCCGCCGTCGGACCGATCACGACGCTCACGGGCCTCGATAACGCCGCGAACAGCAGCGCGTTCGGCGCCCTGCCCGCGAATCTCACGGTCAGCGACATCATCGATTACACCTTGAACCCATCCTACGACAGCGGTACCTATCTGGGCGGGCGCGCGAGCTCCTGGTATTGGGGCATGACGGCATCGATGCCGCCGGTGTATGTCGGGCCGCCCGGCAACGGCGGCCTGTTGAGCGATTCGAGCTACGAGGCTTACGCGCAGAACGAGCAGGGACGCGAACCCATCGTCCTGTTCGGTGACAACGACGGCTTTTTGTATGCCGCGGATGCCAATACCGGGGCCCTGGTGTGGGGATGGATCCCGCGGATCATGCTGCAGTATCTGCAGGGCTACTCGACGTTCTGGCAGAACTCCAATATGGGCGGCGGGGTGCGCGCGGTCGATGCCGAGGATGCCAACGGCAACTGGTGGACTTATATTGTCGGGGTGGCTGGGCAGGGGCTGGTCCAGTATGGCCTGCAGCTGACCGATGCCCCGCCAGGCACGTCGTCCACGACGGTTTCGGCCGCGACTTTGAATAGCGAGGCCTGGGAGGTCGATACCGCGAACGCGACCGAGCCGAATCCGGGCACCACGCCGACCGTGTTCCGGCCATCGCCATCCTCGGGGACGGCCTATCTGGCGACCGTGCTTACGGTCACGAGCGGGACCACGGTCACGAGCAGCCTGGTGGTGACCAACGTCGGCACGGGCGCGAGCAAGAGCTATACGCTGCCGTTCATGGCCAGCACCCAGCCCTATATCGACGCGAGCGGCAATATGTTCCTCGGCGATGGCTCGTCCAATGTATGGGAGGCCCCGGCGTTCACGACCAGCGGGGGCCTTTCGAATTACGCATCGAGCGGGACATGGACGGCCTTGAATGACGCCTCGAGCAACTCGACGGTGGCGGCCAATTTCGGGAGTTCGGCGACCACCTCGGGCGGCGCGTCCTCGCTCACGGCCATCGGTGGGGCGATCTATAATGGCGTCGAGTACTTGCGGCTGCAGTCGGCAACTCGCCTCACCCTGCTCGAAAACGGTTCGTCGGGCTGGCAGCCGCTGTGGACGACCATGGTCAGCCAAAACCCAAGCGCTGGTGGCGAGTCATGGAACGCAACCAGCGGGACTTATGTGGCCGATGCGGCGATCGCAGCCTTGCCCACGAATTCGGCGATCACAAGCAGCGCGCTCATCGTCAATGGCGCGGTCATGCTGCCAGTCACTGTTCCGCCCGCCAGCACCTCACAGGATGCCTGCGCGGAGCCCACGGCTTGGCTCTACCTCTACCAGCTGGGTGTAGGTGCATTTCCAAGCAACACTTATCAGGATGCGCAAGGCAACTTCATTACCGGACCGATCTCCGTAGGTGGGGGGACCGCCTACACTCCGGCGCTCGCGCTCTTCGATGGCCAGATGCGCATCCAGATGGCGTCCTCCCTGGGGGCCGCGCCACCCTCATCGTCGGGCACGTCGTCCACGAGTGGCCAGAAAGGCGCGCCGACACCCGTGCCGACATTCCCGAATCGGGTCATGGCCGCGGGTCCGCCGGTCGAGGGGCCGGCCGGCTGGCGGCAGCTGTTGTAAGGCTGGCGCGCGCACCCGCCCCTTTGGAGGACGCGTGCGGCGGTGCGCATGTGCAGCAGAAGGGCTCGCGCGTACGGGGGCTTTACTCGATGCCGAGCTTTTCGAGCTTGTAGCGTAAGGCACGGAAGGTGATGCCGAGCTCGCGGGCCGCGGCGGTCTTGTTCTGGTTGGTGTCGCGCAGGGCCTTTTCGATCGCCGCGCGCTCGACCTGCGCCAAGTGCTCCTCGAGCGAGCGCTCGCCCGTATAGTCGGCGGTCTCGAAGGGCGAGGCCTCGGGCTCGGCAAACTTGTCGATGAGCCCCGGGGCGTCATGCCCGGGCAGGCGTAGGTCCGCCACGTCGATCTCGCCGCTCTCGCACAAGGTCAGTGCGCGCTCCATGATGTTCTCGAGCTCGCGGACGTTGCCGGGGAAGGGGTATCTCCTCAGGGTCGCCAGGGCCGCGGGGGTGAGCGGCAAGGGACGGCCCATGCTCAGTTTGGCGGCGAGGTGCGCGGCGAGCGCCGGGATGTCCTCGGCGCGCTCGCGTAGCGGCGGGATCACGAGCTCGATGACGTTCAGGCGGTAGTAGAGATCCTGGCGGAACGCGCCGGTGCGCACGAGGTCATGGAGGTTTTTGTGCGTCGCAGACAGGATGCGCACGTCCACCGCCACCTCCTGCTGGCTGCCGACCGGGCGCACCGCCTTCTCCTGGATGGCGCGCAACAGCTTCACCTGCATGGGCACCGGCAGGTCGCCGACCTCGTCCAGGAACAGGGTGCCGCCGCTTGCGGTCTTGAAAAGCCCGTCTTTGTCGTTGAAGGCGCCGGTGAAGCTGCCCTTTTTGTGGCCGAAGAATTCGCTTTCCATCAGTTGCTCGGGTATCGCCCCGCAGTTGACGGCCACGAATGGGCGGCCGGCGCGTGGCCCGAGGTCGTGGATGAGGCGCGCGGCGAGCTCCTTGCCGGTGCCCGACTCCCCGGAGATGTATACGGGCGCCTGTCCGCGCGCCAGGCGTTCGATCAGGGCGCGGACCTCACGGATGGCGTGGGAATCGCCGAGCAGCTTGGCGGCGGCGCTCACGCCGTCGGTCGGCGCCTGTTTCGAGAGGTTCAAGGCGCTGCGGACGAGCGCGCGCAACTCGTTGATGTTGAGTGGCTTACAGACAAAATCGAAGGCCCCGCCCTTCAAGGCCGCGATGGCCGTCTCCATGCTTCCGTGGGCGGTGATCACCGCCACCGGCAACCCGCGATGGTGCTCCTCGATGTGACGGACGATGGCAAGGCCGTCACCGTCGGGCAGGCGCATGTCGGTGAGGCACAAATCGAAACGGTACTCCTCGAGCAGTGCGAAGGCGGAGGCCACGTCGCCGGCCGAGCGGGTCTCGATGTTCATGCGTCCGAGCGTAAGCTCGAGCAGCGCACGGATATCGGCCTCGTCGTCGATGATCAGGACTTGGGGGATGGTCATGATGCCAGGGTCGCGTCCGCGCAGTCGGTGAGCCGGCCGAAGGTCAGGCGGAACTGGCAGCCCACGGGTGTCGGCCGGTGTTCGAGGCGCGCGCCGTTGGCCTCGGCGAGTTCCCGGGCGATATAGAGGCCAAGGCCGGTGCCGCGCGCGGCGGTGGTGAAGAACGGGTCGAATATTTGATCGGCGATGGCGTCCTTGACGCCCTCGCCCCAGTCGATGATGTCGAGGACGCTATGGCCTTCGCCGTCGACGCCGATCAGGAGCTTGACGATCGCCACATCATGATAGGGCGGGCTGTGCTTGAGCGAGTTGTGGCACAGATTGTTCACGATCTGAAACAGGTGATCGGTATCGAAGCACACCGTCTGCGGTTGCTCGATCACGAGGTTCAAGGCCTTGGCGGGGACATTGAGGGCCGTCGCCACCGCCGGCAGGGTCTGCGTGATCCAGGTCGACAGGAGAAAGCGCGTGGCATTGGTGCGGTCGCGCCGGCCGAGCTGGAGGACGTTTTCGACGATGGTGTTCATGCGCCGCCCCTGGTCGTCGATGATGGCGGCGAGGCTGCGCGGCTCGGCGCCCAGCTCCGGGGTTTCGGTCAGCAATTGCGCGGCATGGGTGATGGCGCCGAGCGGGTTGCGGATCTCGTGGGCGATGCCGGCGGTGAGCCGCGCCAGGCCCGCCATCTTCAGCTGCTGCGCCTGCTGTTTCAGGATGGCGGTGTCTTCCAGGAACACGAGGGTCGCGGCGTTGGCGTCGCGTCCCAGGACCTTGAATCGCGGCAGCAGCGCGTAGCCGGTGGCCGCCATGAACAGTCGGCGCCCCCCGGAGGCGTCATGGCGCTGCGCCACCCATTGCTCGAAGAGCGCCGGGGCGACGGTCTGGAGGAGCAGGGGTTGGGTGTCTGGCGAAAGCCCCAGATAGGCCTGGGCGGTCTTGTTGGCCAGCCGGATATGGCCGGTGGGGGC
>DAHWGZ010000120.1 GCA_027335965.1 Acidiferrobacter sp. | reverse complement strand
TTGATGGAGCGCGCCGCCGGGCCCTCGCCGATCAGGATATCGATCTCGAAATCCTCCATGGCCGGATAGAGCACCTCCTCGACCACCGGGCTCAAGCGATGGATTTCATCGATGAACAAGACATCGTGGGCCTTCAGATTGGTCAGCAAGGCGGCCAGATCGCCGGCCCGCTCCAACACTGGACCCGAAGTCTGGCGCAGAGAAGCCCCCATCTCCGAGGCAATGATGTGCGCGAGAGTGGTCTTGCCAAGCCCCGGCGGACCAAAGAGCAGGACGTGATCCAACGACTCCTGGCGGGCGCGGGCCGCCGCCAGGAAGATCTCGAGCTTTTCCCGAAGACGCGACTGGCCTATGTAATCGGCAAGCCGTTGCGGGCGCAGGCGGACTTCCTGGGCGCGCTCCTGCGTAGACCCATCGAGCGAGACCAGTCTTTCGGTTTCGATCATCGCACCATTCCCCTGAGCGCCTCGCGGATCAGTGTCTCGCCAGAAGCCGCCGGCCCCGCGGCCTTCTCCGCCCGCTCCACGGCGGCCTGTGCCTCGCGCTCATTGTAACCGAGTGTCTGCAGCGCACCGACCGCCTCATCGCGGCGACTTGTCACCGTTCGTCCGCCGGACGGCACCTTTCCGCTCAGTTCCACGAGCAGGCGCTCGGCGGTCTTGCGGCCGATCCCCGGCACGCGCGTGAGCCGCGTCACATTCCCATCGTGCACGCACGCCCCCAACTCCTCGTCGGTAAGTCCCGACAACAGCGCCAGGGCCACGCGCGGACCGACACCATTGACCTTCAGGAGCAGCCGGAACCAGGCACGACGTTCGGCCGTGAGGAATCCATACAGGAGATGCGCATCCTCGCGAACCACGAGGTGTGTATACAAGACCACCTCCCCGACCGCTGGCAATTCACCGAAGGTCGAGAGCGGAAGATCCACCTCGTAGGCTACCCCCTGGACCTCGAAAAGCACTTGCGGGGGGCTACGCTCGATCACCACGCCGCGCAGTCGACCGATCATGAGGATATCGCCCGGGCCCGCGACAGGAGACCTTGGCTCTCATGCAGATGGCAGAGGGCGCAGGCCAGGGCGTCGGCGGCATCCGCCGAGGGCCGCGCCGACAACCCCAATAAAGCGCGCATCATGTGCTGCACCTGGCCCTTATCGGCATGACCTACCCCCACCGTGGCCTTCTTGATCTGCAGGGCCGTGTACTCGTGGACATCGAGGCCGGCGCCGGCGAGGGCGGCCAACGCCGCCCCGCGCGCCTGGCCGAGCTTCAAGGCGCTATCGGGATTACGGGCAAAAAATACCCTCTCCACCGCGCATACATCCGGCCGGTAGCGTTCGACCACCTCGCCGAGCCCGGCAAAGATCCGGTGCAGGCGTTCGGCCATGGTCCCGGATATCGTGACCACCACGCCGCAGGCCACATAGGCCGGCCGCCCCCCTTGATCATCGACAACACCAAACCCCGTGCGCCGCGACCCCGGGTCCACGCCCAAGACGCGCATCACGCGCCTCCCCTAAGCCGATTCCTCCATGAAGGCGGCGTTCGTATAGACCATCTGGACGTCATCGAGGTCCTCCAACGCCTCCAGAAGCTTCATCACCCGCTCCGCATCCTCGCCGGCCAGCGCTACGTCCGTCAGCGGCCGAATCACGGTTTCCGCCGAAGACGGCGTGAAACCACGCTGCACGAGCCCTTCGCGGACGCCCATCACCTTGTCGGGCGCGGTCAGGACCTCGATCCCCTCGCCCGGCACCGTTGCGATGTCGTCTGCGCCGACGTCCAGCGCGGCCTCCAGCAAGGCCTCCTCGTCGCCATCCGGAAACATCAGCACGCCGCGCTTCTCGAACAGGTAGGCGACCGACCCCTCCGTCCCGAGGTTCCCACCATGCTTGCTGAATGCGTGCCGCACTTCGCCCGCGGTGCGATTGCGGTTGTCCGTAGTGCACGCTACCAGCACCGCGGCGCCTGCTGGCCCATAACCCTCGTACTGGATCTCCTCGTAATGGGCACCTTCGAGCTCGCCCGTACCGCGCTTTATGGCCCGTTCGATATTGTCCTTGGGCATGTTTTGCCCCAACGCCCGATCGATCGCAAGCCGCAGCCGCGGGTTATGGGATACATCACCACCCCCCACGCGCGCGGCAATCGTGATCTCGCGGATCAACTTCGTGAAGACCTTGCCGCGCTTGGCGTCCTGAACACCCTTACGAAACCGAATATTGGCCCATTTGCTATGCCCGGCCATACACTTATCCCCTCAATCCCCAAAACGCCCGCGCACGAGATAGTTCCAGATGGCGCGCGCGCCCAAACGACCCATGACGAGGCCCGCATGGGATAGCGGCAACGCTACCGCATCGCGTGCGCTCCGTAAACGGGTCTCGCATGCCCTAAGGACGCCGTCGTGCGCCCCTCCCGCCAATAAACACCCGGCCAAACCGCGCGGCTTGACGCCGGTCACCACGCCGAGCCGAGGTATCGCGCCGGGCCGCAGGCCACGGATCAGGACCGGAGCCGCGACCCCAAAGAGCCCGCGCAAGGCCGGGCACCGGTAGAGCCGACGCGCCGCCCGGCTCCCGCGAAAAGGCGTACCCAAAACCACGGCCCGCTCATAGGCCCGCGGATGATACCGGCAAAAATCCGCCACTACGATGCCCCCGAGGCTGTAGCCGACGACATGGCGGGCACCGCTTGAAACCATGAGACGCGCCAACGCCTCGCGCGCCGCCGGCAACGCCGCCGCGCGCGCATCATACCGGTAGAGGATTGCCCGCAGACCAAGGCGCCGCAACCGCCACGCCAGCAACCAGAGCGCTGGCCGGCCAAACCACAAACCGGGCACCAGAACCACTGGCTCGTTACAAGGACAGGAATCCCCGCTCACGGCCCAGGACCTCCAGTGCCCAGCGGTTGCTCGCCGAGGTCACTCGTGCCACGGCCGCCGGCCACGCGAGCCATTCGTATGCCACATGCTCGCTAGGCTGAAGCGCGACCGGCACGCGATCGGGTAGCTCCAGGGAAAAGACGTGTTCGGTATTATGCATGGTACCGGGACGATAGCGGTGCCGCCATTGCGGGAAGATCTCATAGCGGTGACTCACCTCCCAATCGCGCCAGCCGAGCTCAGCCGCGATACCGGTCTCCTCAAAGAGCTCCCGGCGGGCGGTCACGAACCGGTCATCCTCGCGCCATTCAAGGCTGCCGGTCACCGACTGCCAGAACTCGGCATGGTCGGCCCGGCGCAACACCAACACCTCGCCCTTGGTGGTAAAGATCACCACCAGGACCGATTCCGGCCGTTTGAAAGACGATGGCCCACCGACGGCCATGATCAGACCCGGGGGGCCGTACTTACAAGCGCCAAGTCCGCAAGTTGCTGGGCGGAAACCGTTGATGGGGCCTCGGTCAGGGGGCAGGTCGCCTTCTGGGTCTTTGGGAAGGCAATGACATCGCGGATCGACTCGACGCCCGCCAGCAGCGCACACAGGCGATCGACCCCGAACGCAAGCCCGCCGTGAGGGGGCGCGCCGAAGCGCAAGGCATCGAGCAGGAACCCGAATTTCTCGCGCGCGGTCGCCGCATCGATCCCCAGCACCCCAAAGACCTGCTCCTGGAGCCTGGACTCGTGAATACGGATCGACCCACCACCCACCTCGGTGCCGTTTAGCACCAGATCATAGGCGCGCGCGCGTACCCGCCCCGGATCGGTCAAGAGATAGTCGATGTCATCGGACCGCGGGGCGGTGAATGGATGATGCGTGGCCTGAAAGCGCCTGTGCTCCTCATCGTATTCAAGCAGGGGGAAGTCCACCACCCACAAAAGCTGCCAGCCCTCCGCCACCAGCCCGCGATCGGACCCGACGCGCAGGCGCAACGCGCCCATCGCCTCATTCACGACGCGCGCCCGATCAGCCCCGAAGAACAACAGGTCGCCCGCCTGCGCCTTTGCGCGCGTCAGGATCTCGCGCACCACCGCAGCACCCAGGAATTTCAGGATCGGCGACTGCAGACCGCTCTCTGAGTCCGGGTCATTCACCTTGATATAGGCAAGCCCCTTGGCGCCGTGTCCCGCCACGAATGCCGCATAGTCGTCCAACGCCTTGCGTGACAGCTCCGCCCCACCAGGCACTCGCATGGCCACGACCCGCGCCTTGGGATCCTGGGCGGCTGCCGCAAACACCTTGAATTCGACCTCGCGCACGAGGTCGGAAATTTCGACGAACTCAAGAGGATTGCGAAGATCCGGCTTGTCGCTGCCAAAACGCCGCTGCGCCTCATCAAACGTAAGCCGCGGCAGGGGCGTTGGGATATCCACCCCGATGGTCTCGCGAAACACCGCCTTGACAAGCCCTTCCATGAGATCGAGGATGGCCTGCTCATCGAGAAACGAGGTCTCGATATCAAGCTGCGTAAACTCCGGCTGGCGGTCGGCACGCAGGTCCTCGTCACGGAAACACCGCGTCACCTGATAGTAGCGTTCGAAGCCCGCCACCATCAGTATCTGCTTGAAGAGCTGCGGCGACTGCGGCAGCGCGAAAAAATGCCCCGGATGGGTACGGCTCGGCACGAGATAATCGCGCGCGCCCTCCGGAGTCGAGCGCGTCAACATGGGGGTCTCGATCTCGAGGAAGTCGTGATCCTCGAGATAGCGGCGCGCGGTGCGAATCAGGCGATGGCGCAAATGAAAATTATCGCGCATGACCTCGCGTCGCAGGTCGAGGTAGCGGTACTTGAGGCGCACCGCCTCGCCAATGTCGGGCTCATCCAGCGGAAACGGCAGGGTATCGGCGGCATTGAGGATCACAAGCCCCGTGGCGTCGATTTCGAAGGCGCCGGTGGGCAACGCCGGATTCTCGGTCCCCGCCGGACGCCGGCGCAGGACCCCGCTGACCTCGAGCACGTATTCGCTGCGCAACTCCTCGGCGCGCGCGAACACCTCCGGGCGGGCGGGATCAAAGACCACCTGGACGAGCCCCCCGCGGTCACGAAGATCCACGAACAGGATGCCGCCATGATCGCGCCGGCGTTGCGCCCAGCCACAGACCACCACCGCCGCGCCGGCTTCGAGCGCGGGCAATTCTCGACTCAAATGTGTACGCATAGGGACCCTAGGCCGTCGCCCGCTTGGACGCCGGGGCGGCGCCCTTCCTCGCAAGGCCGGGAGCGACCATACCCATGGACAGGATCATGCGCAAGCCCTCGTCGACGCTCATGCGCAACTCCACTATGTCCTTTCTCGGCACCATGAGAAAGAAGCCCGAGGTCGGATTGGGGGTCGCCGGCACGAACACGCTTACGAGGTCGGTGCCCAGCAGGGCGGCGGCCTCAGGCAGACCGTCGCCGGTCAGAAACGCGAGCGTCCAGCTCCCGGGGTGCGGATAGGGGATGAGGACGACCGTGCGAAACGAGTTCCCGGTCCCGGACATGAGCGATTCCAGCAACTGCTTCACGCCGGAATACAGGGACCGCACCAAGGGGATGCGGGCGAGCAGCGCCTCGCCCGCCGCCAGCAGCCACTGGCCTATGACATTGGCGGCCACCACCCCGGTCGCCATGA